>JAYEKB010000393.1:0-7970 GCA_034660835.1 Thermodesulfobacteriota bacterium | reverse complement strand
GCCCCGGCATCGGCGGGAAATACATCAGCGATTTCTCGTTACACCGCTCCGCGGTGTAACGTATCTTCTAGCGCTCTGCGCTATACATCCAGGCGCGGAGCGCCGAGGGTTGAGGTTACACCGCAGAGCGATGTAACCAGAGTTCATCAGGGTGCAGGGCCAGCAAATCGGATAGTTTAACGGGTGCCGCAGATTTTTGGATGCTTGCTAATAAATCAGTGGCGGATGGCTGATGGGATTTGGCTGATGGCTGATGGCCCATGGGATTTGGCTCATAGCTGATGGCTGATGGCTCATGGCTGATGGCTCATGGGGCTTAAAGTGGCGTGATTGTGGCGCAGTTTAAGAAATCGCGCCATTTCTGTCAAGCTATGCATTTAGGTGGTCGAGCCTGCTTATGCACATATGGGGCATTCCTGAATAGTTACATTTAAACAATGATGAAAAATTTGGTCGGCAGAAATCAGAGTACGAGTACCTGGCGTAATCCCGTATCAATTTTCTGCATATCATTTTTTGATAGAGTTCCGGCCCGATTAATGAGACGGCTTTTATCTACGGCTCTGATTTGATCACATACAGCCACCGCTGAACGGCCTATCGCCTGGACTGATATGGTCAAGGGAGGGCGGGGCTGGGCCACGGTAGAAAGCGGAACAACCACGACTGTGCGACGGGCTTTGTTAATCGGGTTTGCACCAACCACTACACATGGCCGCTGTTTACGAATTTCTGAACCAACAGTGGGGTCGAGATTTACCCAGAACAGATCACCACGTTTCATCTTCAAGGCCATGCTCCACGGTTGCGTCCCAATGAGCCATTTCTTTATTCAAGGCCTCATCAGCCTCAACATCACAGGCGCATTGATAAAGCGCCTCTTCACGTTTTTTAATCTCTTTTTCCAACAGATTAGACAGCACCTTACTGCGCTGTCTATTTGGAATAACAGCCCGCATACGGTCTGCAAGACTATCGGGTAAAGAAATAAGAACTTTCTGCATAATTGTACCTCAAGGATATAGGATATAATATATACTATATGTTTTAAGCAAAGATGCAACCAGATAAAAGAGCTAACCCGAAGGTAAGCTGCCCTGCGGGCAGAAAATATGAAATACAATATTACTTCTCGTTACACCGCTCCGCGGTGTAACGTATCTTCTAGCGCTCTGCGCTATACATCCAGGCGCGGAGCGCCGAGGGTTGAGGTTACACCGCAGAGCGATGTAACCAGAGTTTTCCTGCCACTCCATTTTGGCCTGTCTGGATTAGGAACAATTCCCACGGAAACTTTAATTTTCCGATACATAAACATGATTAAGTTCTGCATTCGATTTGTCTTTGTCTTAAGTTGTGCATTACTTGATCATGTTTACTCGTCAATTCTTCATAGAATTTGACAAAAAGGACTCCAAATCTGCAAAAACGGATACTTTTTTGATAAAGTATTGCATAAATAATCGCCTAACGTCCCGACATTAGGCAATCCATATTCGAGAAGGCCAAAATGGACAAAGATGGGGTGCTTCTGAATAGTTACGAGTTTTAAAGCTTTTTGGTGGGGTTTCTTTTTGCCATTTTACTTCGATCGTCTCTGTGCTGTTTTCGTTGCTCAGGATAAAGTCAATTTCAGTCTGATTTGTTGTCCTCCAATAATTCAAACATCTCGCATCTTAGTTTCAGGCCATCTTTGGCCGATCTTCAATCAGATCGACCAAATCTGACCTGAATTTGAGCGCGATATTGTCCAACTTATTTCCGGGCAACTCCTTAGTCAGTTTCCAAGGATATCGCTGATATTGCCGGCAGTCAGTATCTGTTCCGACCATTCCAGAAGTTGCTGTTCATCAGCCTGTTTCAGGCGTATCATAACCTCTGGTGCTATTGGCCCGAATTTTATTTCTAATTGTCGAGCCAGGAGATTCAGTGCACCTTTTTGCATGCCTTTTTGCATGCCCCTTTGCATGCCCCTTTGCATGCCCTTTTGCATGCCCTTTTGCATGCCTTTTTGCATGGATTCCCTGTTCCATTCTTTGACGCGTTCAGCTAACATGGTTTTTACCTCATCAAGTTCTTCAATTGACGTTTTGTTTGTTTCAGTTATCCGGCTGGGGAATAAGACCCGGCTGAACCAGACGGTAAAGGCACGTCGTAGAGAGTCCTGTTCCGGCCCGGCCAGCCATTGTAACAGGTGGATGACGACATCAAGCAGTTGTTGCGGATCTTTGCTGTTTTCCAGGCGGAAGAGTGCCGCAACCAGATTGTTGAGGTTTTGTAATTTTTCGTCGTCTTTATATGCACGTTCGGAAAGGAGGAGATACTGTAGCCGTGGCCGGTATCGGCTAAGTCCTCCTGGTACTGCCGTTAACCCGTTCCAGAGTGGCGAAATTACTTCTCGTTACACCGCTCCGCGGTGTAACGTATCTTCTAGCGCTCTGCGCTATACATCCAGGCGCGGAGCGCCGAGGGTTGAGGTTACACCGCAGAGCGATGTAACCAGAGTTTTCCTGCCACTCCATTTTGGCCTGTCTGGATTAGGAACAATTCCCACGGAAACTTTAATTTTCCGATACATAAACATGATTAAGTTCTGCATTCGATTTGTCTTTGTCTTAAGTTGTGCATTACTTGATCATGTTTACTCGTCAATTCTTCATAGAATTTGACAAAAAGGACTCCAAATCTGCAAAAACGGATACTTTTTTGATAAAGTATTGCATAAATAATCGCCTAACGTCCCGACATTAGGCAATCCATATTCGAGAAGGCCAAAATGGACAAAGATGGGGTGCTTCTGAATAGTTACGAGTTTTAAAGCTTTTTGGTGGGGTTTCTTTTTGCCATTTTACTTCGATCGTCTCTGTGCTGTTTTCGTTGCTCAGGATAAAGTCAATTTCAGTCTGATTTGTTGTCCTCCAATAATTCAAACATCTCGCATCTTAGTTTCAGGCCATCTTTGGCCGATCTTCAATCAGATCGACCAAATCTGACCTGAATTTGAGCGCGATATTGTCCAACTTATTTCCGGGCAACTCCTTAGTCAGTTTCCAAGGATATCGCTGATATTGCCGGCAGTCAGTATCTGTTCCGACCATTCCAGAAGTTGCTGTTCATCAGCCTGTTTCAGGCGTATCATAACCTCTGGTGCTATTGGCCCGAATTTTATTTCTAATTGTCGAGCCAGGAGATTCAGTGCACCTTTTTGCATGCCTTTTTGCATGCCCCTTTGCATGCCCCTTTGCATGCCCTTTTGCATGCCCTTTTGCATGCCTTTTTGCATGGATTCCCTGTTCCATTCTTTGACGCGTTCAGCTAACATGGTTTTTACCTCATCAAGTTCTTCAATTGACGTTTTGTTTGTTTCAGTTATCCGGCTGGGGAATAAGACCCGGCTGAACCAGACGGTAAAGGCACGTCGTAGAGAGTCCTGTTCCGGCCCGGCCAGCCATTGTAACAGGTGGATGACGACATCAAGCAGTTGTTGCGGATCTTTGCTGTTTTCCAGGCGGAAGAGTGCCGCAACCAGATTGTTGAGGTTTTGTAATTTTTCGTCGTCTTTATATGCACGTTCGGAAAGGAGGAGATACTGTAGCCGTGGCCGGTATCGGCTAAGTCCTCCTGGTACATCCTGGACGAGTTGTACAATGTCTGTGGCTGCAGTCCACTTCCGTTCACCGTTATAGAGGACAACCGGCAGCACTGGGGGAAGACGGTTCTCTTTGTTAAGCTGCCCTGTACGTATTAAATCCTGGTACAGTAACCCGATGTAGGTCATAATACGCACGGCCATCCACTGGTCGACTGTAGACTGGAACTCCAGGAGTATGTAGACATAAAGCCAGTCCTCTCCCCATTGGACTCTCCATACTACATCATCTTCCCTTTCCCGTAAATCGTCACTGACATAACTGCCGTTAACCCGTTCCAGAGTGGCGAAATTAAGTTTATCGATCCACTCCTCCCTGACAAAACCTTTGAGCAGGTCTTCAACCATTTTGGCGTGGGAGAAAAGAAGTTTGTAGCTGTGATCGTGGTCGGCCATAAAAGTTCTGTGCTCAGTTTTCGAAAATGTCGCTTGCTTTGCATGTTGTCAGGATTTGTTCCGACCAGTCTGGAAGTTGTTGTTCATCAGACTGTTTCAATCGTAATATAAACTCAGGGTTCGAGCAAGAAGTAACTCTTCAGCGGTGCAACCGGGTGCCCTGGATTCCCGCCCAACTGACCGCGGGAATGACAAGATGTGGGATGACTGCGGGAATGCCGGTGTGGGAGGGTTGTGGGAATGACATGATGTGGGAAAACCAGGGGAATGCCGGAGTGGGGACCTGCGGGATTACATTTACAGGAATAGTCTCACAGCCGAAGTAGTACGTCATCCCCGAATGTAGTAGTCGGGGACGGGAATCCATAGCCGAATGTAGTATGTATGTCATTGCCGAGTGCAGTTGCCGGGGACAGGGATGCGGGGATGGCGGATTTGAAGACTTTTAACGAGACTATCAGGTTACGAATGCTTTTCCCGGTACCAAGGGAGGTCACACAGGTATTTCATCACCGGGATACATTCTATCTGTATTTTTCCCTGGTTTATTATGTCTTCTAAATCGATGGTGAGCAAGAGGTAACGGGCTTCATCCGGGCTGTCGGCCAGCGGCAGGAAGGGGGCCAGTTCCCTTTTGGGGATTATTTTCTCGCTGCTATCATCGTACCAGACCTGGATGTATTGGGTGATGGGACTTGGCTGATGGCTGATGGGTGGTGGCTGATGGGTGGTGGCTGATGGGGGTTGGCTGATGGCTGATGGGTGGTGGCTGATGGGTGGTGGCTGATGGGTGGTGGCTGATGGCTTGTGGCTTGTGGGTTATTTTTCTGGATGCCGGATCATGGGGCACAACCTGAATAGTTACGGGGAACTTAGAGATACCTTGTATTCAAGGTTCCTTGAATGGTGGGTTGTAAGCGATTTAAAAGCGTTAAAAGTTGTGAAAATCCAAAGTTCAACTTGTGATTTTCACGTCCGGCTGCTATTGTCAGATATATGATAAAACGTGATATTGCAGCTGAATTACATGAGTGTTGTGCAGAATACCCCGTTGTTACCATCCTGGGTCCCCGGCAGTCAGGTAAAACTGTCCTGGTGAAGGAAAATTTTCCGGATAAGCAATATCTTTCTCTGGAGGATCCGGATATCCGCCAGGCTGCTGAGCTTGATCCTCGGGGTTTTTTGCAGCAGATGGATGATGGGGCAATACTTGACGAGGTTCAACGTTTGCCAATCCTGCTCTCCTATCTGCAGGGGATTGTTGATGACAAGCCGCAGCCCGGGAGGTTTGTTCTTACCGGCAGCCATCAGCCTGATTTACATAATGCTGTGAGTCAATCTCTGGCAGGGCGTACGGCGCTGTTGACCTTATTGCCGTTGAGTTTTGCTGAGTTGCAACAGTTGCCAGGGGAGAGGCAGACATATGAATTAATCGCCAATGGTTTCTTTCCCGGGCTGCGCTATAAAAATCTTAAACCGGAACGTTTTTATAACGGTTATTTGCAAACCTATGTTGAAAGGGATGTCAGGGCCTTGCTGAATCTCAAGGATTTGAGCAGGTTTCAACAATTTCTTACCTTGTTGGCCGGGCGTGTGGGCCGGATAATTAATTACACCTCCCTTTCCAATGATATTGGCGTTTCTGCAACTACCATCAAGAGTTGGCTGAGTGTGTTAAAGGCCACCTATGTGGTCTTTGAATTACCGCCATTTTATGAAAACATTAAAAAACGGGTGGTAAAGTCCCCTAAGATATATTTTGCCGATACAGGACTGGTCTCTTTTCTGTTAGGTATCAGAAATGCAGAGCAGGCGAGCCGTGATCCTTTGCGGGGCGGGCTTTATGAGAATCTCGTTATCCTTGAACTGATGAAGAGATGGTTAAATAAAGGCAGGCGGCCTGATTTTTATTTTTTCCGGGATACCCATGGTAATGAGGTTGATCTTCTTATTCGGGAGCAGGGCAAGCTGCTGCCGGTAGAGATTAAATCGGCAGCCACCTTTTCAAACCGTTTTCTTAAGGGGATTGAACGTTTCCGCAAGCTGTCAGTTAATTGTCGCAGACAGGCAGTAGTGCTTTATGATGGTAACCAGCAGTTGGTTGTGAAGGGAACCCGTGTCCTCAACCTGTTGCAACATGAAGAAGAATGCAGGCTTGCCCTGGAATAACAAGCACGATGAGGCAGGAGAGGTTCGGAGCAAATTTGTAGAGCATTTGGTTTAATGAGAGACTTCGTCCAGAGTTTTTAGTCAGGGAATAGACTCTATGCTATGAATGTTTTTCTTGTTATCAGCTTTGTCTGGATTTCGGGGTAATACTTTTGTAGAGTTTTAAAGCTTTTTGGTGGGGTTTCTTTTTGCCATTTTACTTCGATCGCCTCTGTGCTGTTTTCGTTGCTCAGGATAAAGTCAATTTCAGTCTGATTTGTTGTTCTCCAATAATTCAACTTGGTTAAGCCATGATAGTCCTTATGAAGGAGTTCCAGGAAGAAAAAATTCTCGAAAAGTTCACCCTGGTCATTGCGTAAGCGGAGTTGGTTGAAATTATTGATAGCATAATTTCTGAGCCCCAGGTCCAGGAAAAATATTTTTGGGGTTTTGGTGATTTCCTTTTTGTAGTTACGATGGAACGGGTTGAGCCGTTTGATTATAAAAGTGCTTTCAAGGATAGTGATGAATCTTTCAATTTCTTTTCGGGGCAGCCTGGCAGCCTTTGACAGGTTTTCAATATTCAGCAGATTACCGATTTGGTTGGCAAGCAGACCCAGCAGGGTATTGAAAGAGGAAATGTTGGTCACTTGCAGGAAATCAACGAGATCTTTTTCTATATAACTCTGGTAAATGTCTTTGATGGTAAGCTTTTTCTCTAATTTTTTTGTTTCAAGGGCGACGCCGGGGTAGGATCCGTATAGCAAAATCTCCTCCAGGGCCTCTTTCCTGGTTATTGGTTGATTAAAATCAATATATTCTTCAAAACAGAGTCTTTGTATCTCGAATTGTCTTACTCGACCGACAAGGTGTTCCCGTAATTTGGATTTGATTTCCAGTTGAGAAGATCCTGAATAAATTATTTTTATATTCAGTCCCAGGTCATACAATGCCTTAAGAAACAGGCCCGGATTTTCAAGGCGTTGAACTTCATCTATGAAGACATAAGTTTTCTCATTTTTTGCTCCAATGAAATCGATGAAGTCCGGCATGTTGTCGAAAAGTTCATGGAGTTTCAGGTCATCAAGGTTGAAGTAAAAAATATTCCGGCTGTTCGTACCATGATGCAGCAGGTGTTGGATAAGTAAAAAAATAAGAGAACTTTTGCCAACCTGTCTGCTCCCGATCAAACCAAGAATCTTTCTGGGGGAGGATAGGGCGTTAATCAGGAGGGGTAGAATGTTCCTGTTTTTTAAAGTGAAAGTAAAGTTGGCCTGGGTTTGCCAGGGATTTTGCAGTAGAAAAATTTCACGAATCATAATTTAAACCAGTTTATTTTTATTTAATTGGTATTTTAAACTGGATTGTGGTTCTCTGCAAGTTTTTTGTCTTCAGGCTTGAGCTTGTCAGGGTACGCTTTTGTGGTTGATGGCTGATGGGACTTGGCTGATGGGACTTGGCTGATGGGACTTGGCTCATGGCTCATGGCTCATGGCTCATGGCTGATGGTACTTGGCTCATAGCTGATGGCTGATAGCTGATAGCTGATAGGACTTGGCTCATAGCTCATAGCTCATGGCTTGTTGGATAGTTTGTCAGTGGTGATCTCTTTTTAAAAAAGAAGATATTTTATTACCGGTATACACTCTATTTGTAGAGCACCCAGGTTTATTGTTTTCTCGTGATCGTTGGTGAGTAAAATGTGACGTATTGTATCGGAGCCGTTGTCAGGAGGTCTGAAAGCGGTAAGTTCCCGCTGGGGAATTGTTTTTTTGTC
>JAYEKB010000392.1:0-7994 GCA_034660835.1 Thermodesulfobacteriota bacterium | reverse complement strand
CTTTAAACCATATTTTTCGAGAGACAGAACCATAAATCAAAGGCATATAGGGCAGAAACTCTGATGATCCCTCTGTGGATCTATGGGAGAAAAAGGCGGTAAAACCACCATTTTTTATATTATTTAATGCTTCTTCCAGTGAGTTAACCTCAAGCTCTTTCAGTTCCGCCAGCACCCCGGCCATATCATTTCTGGCCTCAAGAAATGTCTCCACCTCTTCAGGATCAGCAAGCCCCAGGACAATCTCGGTGGCCAGTCGGGTTTCAGTAAAGGTCCCGGCCTGGTTCAGCTTGATAAGCACCGAGTTTCCCGCTCTCTTTGACCGTGAGGGTGAGGCCAGAAAGGGGATGATAAATCTCATTTGCGTTACAGCAGCGTCATCAATAACCACCTGGATTCTCTCACCGTATTGATCGGTCATCATTCTGTGCACTTCAATATCGCGCTCACTGCCTGGATCTTCCATGGTGACAAAGTTATCTGCTTTATCGACAATGGTTTTATTAAACTTGATGAGTTCCTCTTTGGTCTTAATACCCAGCCCGGAGAAATGCATATCGTATTTGCCGGAAGCAATGAGCTCTTCACCCTTTTGGATCTCACTGAACGCGTTATCAGTACCGATGGCGTAATCTTTGGTGGCAAGATGTAACTGATCCGCACACTCAATAATTCTATCAATTCCTTCATAGTTGTCTGCCACCGGGAAAACAAACCCTCTTTCTTTGGCTGTACCGGTTGGTTTGCCGTCCCGTACCAGATTTTTTTCAAACTGTTTGAAAAATTTCGTGCCGGTCTCCATGACACCTTTGATGCTGGTATCTTTCATACTAAAAAAGAACATTTCCTGAATATCCTGCCTGGTGCCGGGAACATGTTCGCCACCACAAACCATATTAAAACCGACATTGGGAAAGAAAAAAGTATCAAGATCTTTTGGAGCAAGTATCTGCCAGGCTTTGTATCCGGAAGCGTTAAGCAGTGTTTGAAACAAAACAGTTGAGGCGGCAAGGCAGGCATTGCCACCCCAATCCTTCTTATTAACTCCTGCGCCCTTGACAAGTTTCAGGTCAAATTCACTGACAGCAGCAAGGATATCCGCAGGTTTTTCAACAACCACTTCTTTGGGTAGAAGTGGTACAATATTTTTTTCTATAGACTTTATGGCATCTTCATTGGCGATATATATTGCTTCAGCCTCCCCGTCAGAAGTGCCTTTGGCAACGCCGTTTCTTTCAGTGATAGTCCAGGTGTCACTGCCTCTTTTTACCCTGGCGCTCATCTCCCCTTCAAGAGTGAAAGCCGCGTAAGAAGAGAGAATTTCCCTACCTGTTAAAGTGAAATCTGAAATGATCGTTTTGCTGCTCATCATATTTCTCCTTTTTAATTGAAAATTCTGACACGTATGTATATTTTTTATCGTGCTTAACTACCTTCTTTTCCGCCGTTTGTATAAGAATTTACCAGGCCTTTATGCCAAAAACTTTTAATCATAATAAATTATAATTCGTATCTTTAGAATTTACAATAATGATGATCTCGAAAAACGAGACCATTGCACCGTGACAAGCAGGGCAAGCAACTGCACAGGGATGCCGATTTTAATAAAGTCAAGGAAACCGCATCAGCTCCCCTTTCTCTAAGGGCCTGTTATGGTGGTATGTTGCCTAGAGGAGCGGACTCCTGCATCAACACTGTAATTCCAACTCATTAATAAATAAGAGATATTTTTAAGCCGTCGAACGTAGTACTTCAGCCGCCCCATCATCAACAGTGCGGAGATGAAGGTCAGTCTGGGGAAAGGGGATCTCAATGCCGGCGTCAGCAAATTCACTGTTGATTTCCTGGTTTAATTCACTCTGTACCTGCTTGCGGTCGGTAAATTCAGCTATCCATACCCGGAGTTCAAAATCCAGTGAGCTGGCGCCAAAGGCTAAAAACAAGGCATTGGGTGCTGGTGTTGTCAGGATCATGGGGTGCTCACCGGCCACTGCAAGCAGAATTTCCAGCACTTTGGGGATGTCGGAACCATAGGCTACTCCCACCGGTATCTTGACCCTTGCCTTACGCTCGGCCAGGGTCCAGTTGGTCACCTGGCCTGCTATCAAATCCGAGTTGGGTACAACGATCTCGGCGTTATCAAAGGTCTGGATAATGGTTGAGCGCAGGCCGAGTTTTTTTACCTCGCCCATTTCGGTTCCAAGCTCAATGGTATCGCCGACCTTGATTGGCCGTTCAAAGAGCAGGATCAGGCCGCTGGCAAAGTTGTTGACAATGGTCTGCAGACCAAAACCAATTCCCACACTCAGGGCACCACCCAGGATGGTCAGCTTGGTCAAGTCGAGACCCAATGCCTGGAGCAGGATGATAGAGCCGATGAGCAGGATCATATAATGAACCAGCCTGGTAATGGAGAGCTGTACACCCTTGTCAATGTTGTAGCGGGGCAGAACTTCATTCATAAGGATGGACTGAGTGGCCCGTGAAACCAAAATTGCTCCATAAAAAATACCGACTATCATGAAGACCATGTTCATTGTCAATGTAAAATCGCCCAGGGATAATCCCAGGGCCGCCAGCCCACTGAGAGCCCCCCCTGCTGTTGGGTACAGGTGCCAGATCACTGCAGTGATGACGTAAAAGATCAGGACGCAGAGAATAAAGACAAGAGGGCGCAGGGCATGGCCAATAACGTCGGCGTAGCGCCTTATTATCGGCAGTAATGTCAGTAACAGTTCAAGGAGGATCTTGCTGGCGTTGAATAAGATGATTGAAGCAATAAGCGTGAAGAGGGTCTGGAAAACTCCCCTGAACAGGTAGCGGGCAAGCTCATCATAGCCGAAAATAGCGGTAAAGATGATGGCCGTCAGTGCCAGGATGGCTACAGGCAGGAACCATCTGAAATAGCGATTTTCAATGCCGGGACGGGTAGCAAGGAATCGCCACGTGAAGTAGGCCAGCCAGCAGCAACTGCCGGCCAGCAGATAGATACGCTGCAGCGGCAGGGGAAGATTGATAAGATCAACCAGGATATTGAGCGCAATGAAAATGGAGAGAAGATAGATAAACCTGATCCTCCATACCGATTTTTTTTCCAGCTTGCCGGCCAGCAGCATCACGGAAAAAACAAGAGCAATTGAGGTAATGGGAACTATGTGGGCTATTGACGTCCCCAGCCAGGGAACAATAAAAATCATGCAGGTAAAAACAGAAAAGGCGACCGGGCAATCGGTGAGCATGGACCAGTTCGGATGTTTTTGCAGGTTCTTTCGGTTTTTGATAAATACAATGGAGAGCAGGATGGGGAGCATCAAAACCAGGAGCAAGGACCTGTTGTTGACCCGGACCAACCTGACTTCCTTGTTTAATTTGTTTACTCCATTCTGCCAGGCTATGGAAAGAAGAGCAGGGTTGAGCTGTGCGTAAAATTTATGGGTGAATATAGATGGGGAGGTCTGTTGCCATCCCTCTTTACGGAGATCCTCAAGCAGGTCACCGACAGAGACTTTCAGATTATACAGCTTAACCTGCAGGCCGGAAATCGTTTGCAGTGTTTCCAGGGTATCGCTCGTCCTTGAATCTATGGTCTCGACAGCGGACTCAATTGATTTCTGCAGCTCGCTTGTATTTTGCTGGAACAGGGGAAAGGCTTTTTTGTTGTTTAAGGTCTCCACCCATGTCGTTAAAGTATCTGCTTCTTCGTTCCAGTGGTCTCCCTGTTCGGCCAGGATTTTGATCGCCTTATTCAGCGGTTCAGCAATGCTGTTTAAATGGACCTGGTGCTGGTTAAGCAGCAGCATGGTGTAGGAGAGCTGTTCATAGCTGAGATTGCTGTCCGCCTGCTGCATCATTGCTTTCCAGTTCATGGACTCAAGGGCCTTCTCGATTCCGGGAAGCTCTTCCCTGGCATCATCCGGGAGTGCAATATCAGCAAGTTGACTGTCCAGATCAATGAGTTCTTCAGACAGTCTGGTAGTGTAGGTGATCAGGTTGGGAATGGTCATTTTCGGTGGTTCCGGCTGCTTGACAACCGGAGAGGCCTGTTCAGCCGGCTGTGTCGGTACCAGCTTGGTCAGGTCGGTGGCAATGCTGACAGAAAAACTGAAAAAAAGAACAAGAAGCATGGCGGACAGGATGCGCACACCATGATGCAGCGATATTGACATAGGGTTCATTTCTATCAGCCTACAGGGTTGTCTCTTTTTGATTTTCGATAGCTTCCAGCGGTTGGGCCGGCTTAATTTCGGGTGCCCATTCCAGCCACTTCTCTTCAGGCTTGTCAGCCAGGATGAAATGATCTCCGTCCTGGGCAGGGGTGCCCATATCCTTACCTTCGGGCGTAGCCATGGCAACGCCTCCCGCCACAAGAGTTTCCATGGATTCGGTTTCAACGGAAACACCGGAAAACAGGCCTGCTGAAACGCTTACACCACTGGCGTTCCAGAACCGGGAACCACGATGGACCAGTGGGCTGTGTTCCGGGTTGATATTGATGTGTATCCACACATTCTGGGCCGTGGGTCCAAGTTCAACCCCGGTAACCTGTCCTATCTTTATCTGCCGGTAATAGATCGGCCTGCCGATCTTCAGAGAGCCCAGACGCGGTGATTCCAGGACAAGATTTAACCCGGGGTATGGGCCCAACACGGACGGTGAAGTGTCCTGAACTACAAAATCAGTGGACAACTTTCCCTGTCCCGGGCGAAGGTCGATATAGGCCCCGGAAATCACAGTATCAAGATGCTTGATTCCGGAAAGATCGACCTGAGGTTTGACCAGCCAGAGATCTGATTCGCTGCGAAAGAGTTTGGCTGTTTTCTTCTGGACAGCAGCCGTGGCAAAAACTTGTTCCTTTTCCGCGTCAAACCAGACCTTGCTCAGCCTGCCGATAACAATCCCCTGGTACCTGATTGTAGTATGTTTGCTGATGCCGGTACCGCTGCTGAACTGCAGGGTAAGCAGCAGGGAGTCAGCATTAAGGGCATCCTCCTTATTTTTGTACAGCGGAAAGGCCTGGCCGTTCTTCAGCGGTTTGCCGGAGCCGGGGGTAAAAAAGGCTATACCACCTGCAACAATGGAGTCAATGGATTCAGCCTTCAGAGAAAGTCCCTGCAGGGAGGCATCCAGAGTAACACCAGAGGCATTGTAAAAACGGGTGGTCGTGTTGATCAGGTTTGTGAATTTTTCATAGATCAGAATCGTTCCCTCTATCCGGTGTGTTTTTCCGGCCAGTTTGAACTCGAGAACCTCACCAACGGGTATCTTGTTGTAGAGGACCGGCGCACCTTTGCTGATCGGGGACATCGTGTCCATCTGCAGCTTGATAACTGTTCCGGGCCTGCGCATTGCTACAACTTTTTGAACGGCATCCGTCCAACTGCTATAGAGCTTGAAAACTGTTTTTTGATCAGCCTGTGGTTTTGGCTTGTCAGTACGTTCGGAAACCGGGTTGCTGAAGGCAATCCCGCCGGCAAGCATTGACTGCAGGGAGCCAAGGTTGATATTGAAACTAGACAGGCTGCCGTCCACCTGCACACCGCTTACATCCCAGAATACAGCATCCTCACGAACCAAGTGAGTATACAGGTCATAGATAAGGATTTCGGTTTGAATACCTTTACCGTCTTCGGTGAAGCGAATGTCGGTAATCTCGCCCACCTCACGCTTTTTATAGAGGACAGGTGTGCCGATACTCAGTGACCCGCTGTTCTCTGACAGGAGGGAAAAGCGTTTTCCCGGGCGCAGAAATGGTTTGGGCATAGGTGAAGAGTCAACAATAAAGTGGTCTTGATATTCTCCGTCACCAACCTGGAAGGTTATATAAGAACCTGAAATCAGTGTGTTGATATTTTTAATACCCTCTATGGACACCTGGGGACGAACGACCCAGAATCTTGTGTTTTCATGGAGAATTTCTTTCGCCCTGGGGTCCAGCAGGATATTTGCTGTTACAGTATGAAATTTGTCATCGTTAATATTAAGGGTACGAACCACCCCGGCCTTGAGGCCCCGGAACATGATCTTGGTCTTACCGGCAACAATGCCGTCGCCGCTGGCAAGCTGCAGGGTCATGGGGATTCCGTACTGGGCATCTTCAAAATCTTTATAGAGATGGTATGCCCGGCCATCCACGGCCTGGGGGCTGTCTTGTAATGATTTCGGCGTGGCGCAGGCAAGGCCGCCGTAGATGAGTGCTGCCATGGATTCGACATTCACACTTAACCCACTTTGCAGGTCGCCTGTAACGGAGAGGCCGCTGGAGTTCCAGAACCTGGTCCCCTCCCGGATAAGATGACTGAATTCCGGTTTGATAAAGACATCAACGGTAATTTTGCCGTTATCAGCCAACCTGTAGTCATCAACCATCCCTATCTGCAGATTCTTACTGTAAATATTTGATCCTCTTTGCAGGGAATACAGAGTGTCGGTTTCCAGGGTGAGGTGAAGGCCTGGAATGTCGCTGGTGAGGGGCGGAGGATTTGCCAGCCCCTTATAAACCCTTCGTGCAGTGGTTGAATTTCCCTTACGCACTGTTATGTATGAACCGCTGAGCAGGGTATCCAGTCCACTGATCCTGCCGGCGGAAATGACCGGTTTAACAATCCAGAACACGGTATCATCCACCAGGCCATGCTTTGTTTCCTTCTCCATCTCAACGTGGACGATAACACCGTCGAGTTTTTGGTCCACAGCAACGTCAGTGACGGTTCCCACCGGGATACCCTTGTAAATAACCTTGGTCTTACCGGCTGTGATACCTTCGGCAGTCTGGAAGTGGATAGTAATGTCAATGCCTGCGTCCCGGTAGCTGGTATACAGCAGCCAGCCGCCGATACAAAGCGCAAGCAGGGGCAGAAACCAGATGGGTGAAATAATACGTCGTTTACGAAGTACAGGTTGTTCCATTGGGCAATTCCTTGCACGGGGTACGGGTTGTTGCAGTGTCCCAGAGGAGACGGCGGTCAAAACTTATGGCGGCAAACATGGTGGAGAGGACGACACCGGTAAAATAAAAGGCCGCTGGAGCCACATTGATGGTGGACAGGTACCCGAACTGTACCAGGGCACAGAGCAGGGCAATGACAAAAATATCGAGCATGGACCAGCGGCCGACAAATTCAATAAAGCGAAACATCAATCCCTTATGCCTGAGCCAGGTAGCCCAGTGGAAGCGGATGGAGAGCAGGATCAGGAGCATGCCGGAGATCTTGAAGAGCGGCACCAGGATGGATGCGGTCAGGATAATTGCACCAATGCCGTAAGAACCTTCCTGAAAAAAATAAATAATTCCGTCCATGATGGTACTGGCCTCGGGCTGGCCAAAGTACTCTACTTCCATAATGGGCAGCAGGTTGGCCGGCAGGGTAAGAATGGCCGCAGTTACGACCAGAGCCCAGGATCGGCCGATACTGTTCAGCTTACGCTGGTGCATGGATTCACCGCAGCGGGGACACTCCGGATTCTTCTCTCGGGCAAGCTCGGAGACGGGCATGGTCTTATGACAGGTATGGCAGAGAACAAGCCCCGCCTCTTTGCCCGTCAGGGCGCTGGCGGGGATGGAAAAAATTGTTTTCTCTTTAGGATCTTCCCGATCCCCCTCCATCTGCTGCCAGAACAAACTTTTGTCAATAGATGCCTGGGCGGCAACCGTGGTCATTACCAGGCTGAGAAAACAGAAAAAACCCACATTGAATTGAATTGCAGCCGAATGGCTCATCTTGATAATGGTGATAAAGACCCCGATCAGGTACACATCAAGCATGGCCCATTCCGTCAGATGATGATACCAGCGCAGAAAGTCAGGCATCCAGCGGGCCTTCCAGCCCAGGAGCAGCCCTGCACTGACCCAGAACAGCAGGGACAGGGTCAGCAGGGGAAAGACAAAACCGGTCAGGATAACAATCAGCCCCACAAAGTGCTGCCCCTGGTCAAACATGCTCAGCGTGCTGGTAAAAAGAGAACTGCTGGCATCAATGCCCATCACATTAAAGGTC
>JAYEKB010000391.1:0-8049 GCA_034660835.1 Thermodesulfobacteriota bacterium | reverse complement strand
GGACTAAGGAGTTGTCCTGAAATAAATTGGGCAGTATTGCGCTCAGATTTAGGTCAAGTTTGATCGATCTGATTGAACCAAACCGCAGGCGTAGTAGTGCTACGTTGAGGATTTTGTAATTGAAGATCGGCCAAAGTTGGCCTGAAGATGAGATGCAAAATGTTCAAGTTATTTTCGGACAGCTCCTAAGAACAGAGGACAAAAAACAGAAAACCCCAACCTTTGGAATATATACAATGCGTGTCATACCTGCCTCCTATATAATTCTGGAAAACCTCGACCATGAGAGTCTTGCCGTTCGTATCGAACTCTGTGGTCGTATCTGCTACAAAAGTGAAGACAAAATCGACCGGGACTCCGCCCTGCCCTTTGTCTCCAAAATGGCAGAGCATGGACATAACTCCGTTCTGGAAATGGGAGTTGTAACCCTGGCGGTGGAATGTGCAACAGACAGCCCGATAACGGAACTTTTTTTGATCCAGCCCCGTTATCTGCAAATCGATCGCGATAAAAACAGTCTGCTGGTGACGGGCAGTGTCCGGGCCTTCCGGGAACTGCTCAAATTTCATCCGGACTGTGCAATAGTAGATGCCATGTGCGCCTTCCTGAATAGGCACCACCCTTATTTCTTCAGCACCATTCTGCCGGAACACGGATTTGAAAGTGATGGCTCGATTTCCGTTCGCAAGGTGGAACTGGCTGAAGTTGATCAATTGCCTCCGGACAAGCTGGCACGACATCGATTTATTGCGGTCAAATTTATCGTTAACCGTGCTATCACCCATGAAATTGTCCGGCATCGTCCCTGCTCTTTTCTCCAGGAAAGCCAGCGCTATTGCAGGTACAGCGATGATAAATTCGGCAGCGAGGTTACCTTTATCAAGCCCATGTTTTTTGACGAGAACAGCTCTGAATACGTAATCTGGCAAAAGGCTATGCTGGATACAGAACAGATGTACCTGCAGCTGCTGAAAACATCGACGCCCCAGGCCGCCCGAACCGTTCTACCCAACTCATGCAAAACTGAACTTATTGTCTATGCAAACCTGGTCGAGTGGCAGCACATCATAAAACTCCGTACCACCAAGGCGGCGGAACCATCCATGCGCGAGGTCGTAATCCCCCTGCAGGACGATTTGAAACAACGATTTCCGGGCATCTTTTCCTGATCAGTCTCATCTGCTTATCGTTTTTGAACCCTGCCTATTGTCGGGTTGATGTTGAAACCGGTAAGATAAAAGGAATTTTTTAAACGCATTTTATCTGTATTTAACGTATATGGATCAAAAGAGTGTTCCTCTTTTGACCTTTTTTTTTTTTGTAGTATAATGAACAAGCTGACGGACAATATTCATTTTGATTACCATTGATACTTAGCTCAGGCTAGCCCGCATTTCTCACAAGAATCGTCGCGAAAGGCCGATAAGTGCCGTGGATACAGGTAAAGCGTAGACTCCAAGGCGCAGTCCTGAAAACACTCGGAGGCCGAGTATGTCCAGAATGTTTTTGGGACTGTAACACAGTAGACATGGTGCTTACCGGCTTCGGAGTCTGCGCTTACCTGCAGCAGATTCTTGTGAGAAATGCGCGGGCTAGTAGACAGATTGTATTATGTAGAGTCCCTTCTCTGTCTGAAAGCAAGCTGTGCTTTAATGGTAATCTGAATACTCTTTATCACAACAAAGGTTGGAAGAAATTTTCCCAGACATTTTATGGTCAGAAAAAAGCCCTCTAAACAGACTCCCAGAAAAACAGCTCTGAAACGAAGAACCGTAAAGGACCAATCCGGTGCCGGTAAACTCAAAATCGGTGAACTGCTGCAAAAAGCCGGGTACATCACTGCCGGCCAGTTTAAAGAGGCCCAAGCGGTACACAAAAAAAGTGGCCAACGGTTAGGTAAAATCCTTCTTGAATCAGGAGCAATTGAACGGGAGACTATTCCGAACTTCCTGAGCAGGATGCACAACTACACGATGGTCAGCATTAAAGATGAACCACCGAGTAAAGATGCACTGAAACTTATCCCCTATGAAACAGCCAAACGATTTCTTGCCTTTCCGCTCAGGATTGCCGGTAATACCCTGAAAGTCACCATGGCTGAACCCACAGATGCCCTTGAAGTTGAAGAACTGCAGAATATCGCTGACATGGGCCTTAACGTATGCGTATCAACGGCTCGGGACATCATTGACTCCTACCGGACCTACTACAAGATAGACAACGAGGAATATCAGTCTTTTTTCAGTTTTCAAGCCGATGATGATGTAGATGAGGAGGTAACCCAGGTAGAAGACTTTGGTGCCCTGGTCTCTGATGCAGCAGATGATTTTGAGATTGAAAGTGGAACTGTAGATGAAAGTCTCTATGACCAGTTTTCAGCGTCTGATGCCCCTATCATTAAGCTGGTAAACGGAATTCTGGTCAAAGCAGTCCAGGACGGGGTCAGTGATATCCATATTGAACCATTTGAGAAGACTATGCAGGTCCGATACCGTAAGGATGGCTCTCTCTTCAAGTCCATGAACCTGCCCCTGACCATTAAAAATGCTCTGATCGCCCGCATGAAAATTCTGGCTGACCTGAACATCACTGAGCGCAGGGTTCCCCAGGATGGACGTATCAAGATGCGGTTGGGACGCAACAGGGCCGTTGACTTTCGAGTCTCCACCCTGCCCCTGCTCCATGGTGAAGGAATTGTTCTCCGTATCCTTGATAAAGGATCCCTTAATGTTGACCTGACCAAACTCGGTTTCGAGATGGGAACCTTTGAGGTGCTCAAACGCTGCCTGAACAGACCCCAGGGAATGTTGCTGGTCACCGGTCCCACCGGTTCCGGTAAAACAGTAACTCTCTATTCGGCCCTGAACTCACTGAACAGTGAGGATATTAAAATTCTTACGGCAGAAGATCCGGTGGAGTTCAACTTCAGGGGGATTAACCAGGTCAACGTAAACAACGAAGTCGGCATGACCTTTTCCGCTGCGCTCAAGGCGTTTTTGCGCCAGGATCCAGACATTATCATGGTTGGTGAGATTCGTGACCTTGATACTGCAGAAATTGCCATGAAAGCGGCCATGACCGGCCATCTTGTTTTTTCCACCCTGCATACCAATGATTCTCCTTCAACCGTCAGCAGAATGGTTGATATCGGTATCCCCGCTTATTTGCTTGCATCTTCCCTGACAATGGTCCTGTCCCAAAGACTGGGCAGACGATTGTGCAGCGAGTGTAAAGTACCCATTACCATGGAGCGTGAGGAACTGCTCAGTGCCGGCTTCACAGAAGAAGAAATTGATGAGGAAGGCTTCCAGATCTATGGACCGAAAGGGTGTCAGAAATGCAACGGGCTTGGTTATAAAGGCCGTGTTGGTTTTTTTGAACTGATGGAAGTTACTGAAGAAGTTTCCACAGCAATCCAGGCCGAGGTGCCGGAGGAGCATTTACGTAAAATAGCAGTGCAGGAGGGAATGGTCCCCTTGCGCCGGGCTGCCCTGAAAAAGGCTAAACAGGGGGTTACCAGTGTGCGTGAAGCCCTTCGCCGGACCGTTGCTCACGAGGATACCATGCCGGCCTACCTGGTCAATCCGGATATTGAGGAGTATGAAGATGGCGATATCATCATTCAGGAAGGTAACGAAGAGGACAAAGATTTCTATAAACTGGTCCGGGGTAAGGTTGCGGTGCTGAAAAAAGGAAAAAAAATCGCTGAAATAACAGAGCCTGGTGAATATTTTGGAGAAATGGCCCCCATGCTGGATAAGCCAAGGTACGCCTCTGTTGTTTCCATCGGCCGTTGCAAAGTAAAACGATATCCCGGAGAAAAAATCAATGAGCTCATAGAAAAATATCCGGACATTTCCAGACATCTCTTTATTACCATGGCCAAGAGACTCCAAAAAACCGACCAGATTCTAATACAACTTGCCGGTGGATCAAGGGGGCCGAGACCGCAGGTTGTTCGTCAGGCATGAACACCATATCAGTTTACATTATTGCCTTTAATGAAGCCGATAAAATTCGATCAGCCATCAACTCGGTACTGTGGGCAGACGAGATAATTCTGGCTGATTCTTACAGCCGGGATGACACCGCCGCAATAGCCCGTGACATGGGGGCTCAGGTAGTACAAATCGAATTTTCGGGATTCGGTGACTTGAGAAACCGGGCCATGGCCGTCTGCAGCCATGACTGGATCTTTTCACTGGATGCGGATGAACGCTGCACACCCGAGGCCCGGGATGAAATTCTCACTACCATTGAACTGCCTGAAACTGCTGACGCTTATTATATTCCCCGCCGCAACTTTTTCATGGGTCGATGGATCAAGCACTCTGGTTTCTATCCGGATTATCGACAGCCCCAGCTCTTTAAGAAAGGAACCCTGGACTTTAAAAACGATGACCCGGTCCATGAGGAGTATAAAATTATTTCAGACAAACCGGTGGGCTACCTTAAACAACCCATCTGGCAATTTCCCTATAAAAATCTGGAAGAAGTCGCGCACAAGGCAAACAAATATTCCACGCTGGGAGCGAAAAAACTGCAGCAAAGAGGACGATCAGCCACCATGTTCACTGCTCTTAGCCGTGGTCTGTGGTCTTTTTTTCACATGTATATCCTGAAAAGAGGCATCCTGGACGGGTGGCCCGGCTTGGTCATTGCCATCGGCAACTTTGAAGGGACCTATTACAAGTACGCCAAACTTCATGAACTGCAGGCCGACTGGCAGCCCCCCGCCTCACCACCGCTTACCCGGAAAGATACCGGCTGATCCCCTTTTCACACCAACAACGCTTCTGCTCAACAGTCTGTTGCAGCAGCCGATCATTGTCTCCCAGTTTGCTTCGATCATGTCTGGCATGGTAAAGGTGGTATGCCAGCCCATTAAATTTAATATTCCGGCGCACCAGACCATAATTGATCAGGCGGGCTGTAAACTCAGAATCCTCTCGTCCCCAGCCGACAAACTCCTCGTTAAAGCCATTAATGGCAATGGCATCCTTACGCCAGAATGCAAAATTGCAGGTCCTGACCCCGCTCATTTTTTTGCTTTTAAAAGAAAACAGGCCGGCAAGGATACTGGAACGTAGACAGTTCTTTCTATTTTCAACACCCCGTGTACAAAAAGGTCCTGTCAGCCGTTTCTCAGCTAAAACCTCTTTGGATAATTTTTCATTGAGCAGAACCCTGGTACCCTGCACAAAATATCCGAGTCGTGAAAAACGAGCATGATCAGAAATAAAATGTTTTTCCAGTATAATATCCCCGTCAATCAAGACGATGTAATCACCACGCGCTCTGGCAATAGCCTTGTTTCTACTCGCCGACAGCCTGAAGCCCTTATCTTCCTGCCAGGAATGGATGACAGGCACAGGTGCCATGCATGCCATGTTCCTTATAACCTCGGCAGTATCCCCACCAGATCCATCATCGGCAACAATAATCTCCAGCGGTTTTTCTACCTGCTCCAAGCAACTTTTCAGGGAGAGCTCCAGGGCCTCTTTCCAATTATAAGTTGTGATAATCAGAGAAATCTTCATACAGCTTTTCCAAATGACGGTTGCCGGTCCATGAGCGATCTTGCCGCATCATAAACCATTTCTACAGAAATTTTCTTCATACAGCTGAGATGATCACAGGTCCTTTTTCTGCACTCCAGACAATCAAGGTTTTCTGCACGCACTATGCGATGCTCAACACCATAGGGTCCCACCCGGGCAGGATGTGTGGGGCCAAACAGAGCAACCACCGGAATGTTGCACAAGGAAGCCATGTGCATGGGCCCGGAATCCAGACCGACATACAGGCAGGATCGCTTAATCAGAGCGACAGACTGGGGGAGACTGAACCGGCCGGCTGCAACAACGGGTCGTGTTTTCATCTGTCGTGTAATGGTTTCGATATAGGGGCTATCATGCCCGCTGCCGGCAAAAACCATCACTGTTCCCTTGGTAGCAAAGCGATCCGCAAGTTCCGCCCACAACTTTACCGGCCAGAACTTAGTCTGCCAACGGGCCGCAGGATTGGCATAGATAACCCTGCAATCATCAGCAATATCCTGCTGATGAAGAAATAACTGCATCTCATGTACATCCTCCTTGCTGCAACACATGTAAAAATCTTCTGCAGACACGCTGCAGCCTAATTGCTCACAGAAAAGAAGGTTTTTTTCAAGTGCGTGCTCCACATCCTCTGGAACAGCAATCAGCTTGTTTTGAAAAAAGGTATTCAGTTCTCTGGCTCCTTTGAAACCCACCCGGAGGCCACCTGTATTTGTCCGTCCCAGTAATCCACTGCGAAAAGAAGCATGCAGGTCAAGAACAAGATCATATGGGGTTTGCCTGAACTGTCGACGCAACTCCTGCAACGTCGTCATTGTCGCTTGCACAGCATGCAGATAGACAAAACGACCAGCCTGAGGATCACTGGTTGACGGGATTTGCACAGGGTACACGGTATCAACAGCCGGGTCATGTTCAAGAAGAGGTGCAAAGTCCCGCTGCACAATCCAACCAATGGAACAACCTGGAAAGCAGCGTTTTAACGCATGCACCACAGGCAGGGTATGAACAATATCCCCAAGAGAACTGGGTTTAATGATCAGTATGCGGCTGCTTGTTGTGTCCATGCTGGCAGATAATAAAAATTGAGGATATGGAGATATGGATTTACAGGAATTCAATCATGTGCTCTTTCTGCAGGGAGTACTGACATAATTTTCCGTCCTTCCTTTTCCAGCCTGTGCAGCTGGTATACATATATCATTTTTTTCAAGGGGTTGTTAGGTATCAACTGATAAGCCCTTGCCAGTCGATTTTCATACAGGTATTTCCGTGAAATACCTGTCTCCCGCATCCGTACCAAATATCCTTGAAGAACCCGAAAATTTTTCCAGCGGACATGATCTCCATCGCCTCTACCGTGTCTGGCCCGAAACTGTTTCCTGTTTGCTGATAACAGTTTTTTCACAGAAAATTCTGCCTTGGAAAAGCTTGCAGAACCCTGGTGACAGACAAAACAATCCTCCAGCACCTGGAGAACAATCCCCTGTTGTGCTGCACGACAACAGAAATCCGCATCCTCGTAAAACCCGAGTCCAAATGATTGATCTAATCCATCCAACGCCTGATAGGTTGCTCTTTCCATGGCAACACAGAAAAACGAGAGCTGATCTGTTTCAAAGATACTCCTTTGCGCATGGTCGCACCACTCTGTTCCCTGGGCAAGAATAGCTGTCTCATCACTGCCATCCCTGATATAAATCTGCTGCTCGTTACCAGCCGCATTGGTCACCGGCCCGACAAGACAAGGACTTTCTGATGTCTGCAGATGCTTGACCAGTAGGATGGCTGCATTTTCGGAAACAAGGGTGTCACTGTTCAGCAGCAGGATATATTTGGCTGTTGCACGTTGTATCCCATCATTATTGCCTGCAGCATAGCCTCTGTTGTCAGCATGCAGGAGCAGCCTGATCCGTTCATCTCTGCCGGATACATGCTTCAGTTGTTTTACGGTTTCTTTATCTGAACCATTATCAACAACAATAATTTCCAGAAGCAAATTTTGAACAGCAGCAAGGCTCTGCAGGCAAGGACCTGTTGTGCGGGCAAACTGATTATAACTTACTATGATTATACTCAGCTCAGCAACCATAACACTCATCCGCATTCTTGAAGCAAGATTTCAAACTTGCCACTACAGAGCAAATCATTGATCCCCCAACCTGATCAATTCAGAGACCGCCGCATCAACCGTCCATACACGCTGTGCCTGCCTCGAAGAAAAATTTGTGGTACGAAATGTACCCAGCACCTGTCCAATTACTGCTGCCACTGCCTGAACATCATCTGCAGGTGCAACATAATGATTGTTTTCAATGAGCATGGATTCCAATTCTTCATTATGATACAGCAGGCCGATGACCGGTCGACCGGCAAGCAGGTATTCATAGACCTTGGAAGGAATTGTCTCACAGGAAAAGAAAATAATATTCTGAATCAATAGCAGGCAGTCTGTCTGCTGCATGGCAAGCAGAGCCTCCTTTCTGTC
>JAYEKB010000390.1:0-8102 GCA_034660835.1 Thermodesulfobacteriota bacterium | reverse complement strand
CACCGAAGGCAAGCCGATGCGACCGCACCTGCTTTGTCGCTGCAGGAGCAGGCATAGGCAACTATAGCCTACTCCTGCGCTCAGCGCATCTGCAGCCGCCTCGACTTGTGAAATATGCGGGCTAAAGCTGACACCTGATACCTGAAAGCTGAGACCTACACAGCTTTAACATACACCCGATTGTTTAAATTACCAAACAAACAAAGGACTTCGTAGCTGATGGTGTCCATCCAGGTTGCAATTTCATCGGCGGTTATCTCTTCATCCCCCTGACGACCAAGCAAAACAACTTCGTCTCCTGGCTCAACCTGCTCAAGATCGGTTACATCAAACATGGTCAAATTCATCGAGATCCTGCCCACTGCCGGCACACGCTGTCCATGGATCAGGGCCTCAGCTTTATTGGAGAGAGAACGGAGATAACCGTCTTCATAACCTGCCGGGATAATGGCGATTCGAGTCATTCGATTTGTTGTAAAGGTATGTCCATAGCCCAGTCCGGTTCCGACCGGGACTTCCTTAACCTGGATAATGCGGCTGGTAAAGCGCATAACCGGCTGCAATTGTGGCTCCTCTGCGTTTTTCTTTCCCTGTGCGCCGTCCGGGTAATACCCATATAAGGAGATACCCGGTCGTATCATATCTTGACGAGAACCTGGAAAATAAAGAATACCGCCCGAATTGGCCAGGTGCAGCAGTATATTTTCCGACAGCAGCTCTTGAACCTTCTCCAGCTGTCGGCCAAAAGCTGCAGTAATTTCAGCCGTCGAGTCCGAGTCCGGATCATCGGCCATGGGAAAATGGGCCATAATGCCGTCAAGGGAAAGTCCCGGCAATTTTTGGATTTGTTGCAGTATTCCGCCGATGCTTGAAAGCGCACATCCCTGGCGTCCCATTCCGGCATCCACCTTCAAGTGCAGTCCAATTTCCTGCTCCCGTTGCACCGCCTCGCAAGACAATATTTCCAGGCAGCTGCCATCGACCACTACCGGTGTTAACCGGTATTCAAACAGGGCCGGTATAATTTCCGGCAGGAGACCAGCCATAATAAAAACAGGATGATCAATGCCGTTCTTACGTAACTCTACTCCCTCAACCGCCTCGGCTACTCCGAAACAATCCGCACCTGCCGCAGCCAGCGTTCTTGCGCACTCCACCATGCCATGGCCGTAACCATCGGCCTTGACCATGGCAAGCACGGCGGCATCAGGAGCCTTTGCTTGGAGCAGAGAAAAATTATGGCGCAGGGCGGAAAGAGAGATCTCCACCCTGTTCAGCGACTCAATCATGACGGATCCACGTAAACCACTGGTTCCAGCCATAGCGGCTTGACAGAAAAAGGGCCCAGCCAATGGCCACGTACAGGGTGCCGATGACCATGCCCGGTTCGGTCAACCTGCGCATGATGATACCAAAAGACATCATCAAGGCTACCAGCAGCCAGGTTTTCCAGGAATAAACAGCACCGATACAGGTATTATCACCCAGCTCCATAATCCGCTGCAGACTCTTTTTTGCTGTCTTATCTAAAATCAGCAAGGATTTTGCCGTGCCAAGGGCCAGGGCAACAAGCACCAGCCAACGCGCTATACCCGGCCCGATCCAGCCAAAACCACGAATCATTAGCATGGAACCGATAGCAGTCCAGAGAAACGGGGCCGCAAACAGGTGTACAGACCTGCTCACGCCCGGTTTTAAAGAAATTTTTTTATGTTGCGAAGAGCCTGTAGGCAATGAAGTATTCCTCAATAATTCAAGTTTCTGACTTACACTATTCTGTTGAAATTCAGAAGTTTTTAACACACTGGCTGTTATCGGTTTACGGTTTACAGTTGCCGGTTAGCAAAAAAGGAATTACGCCCTATCTTATTTATATTATTTGAAAAAATTATCATTTGTTAATAAGTTCCTTTTTTAAAATACCGTAAACCGTAAACTCAATAAACAGGTTGGAAATTATGTGTGTTTTTCATAAAATATCAATAGGTTATATCAAGCAAGAAAGTTAAATCAACTCTATAACCAATCACGAAATTCCGCGAGGTGCCTGTGCCAGCTTACCTTATAACGACAATAAGCCCACCCCCTTTCGGGGATGGGCTTATAACAGTAACTATAAATGGAAGTTACTTACACTTCGGTTACAGTAATGGCGCCCTCGGGGCAAACCTCTACGCAGGTCTCACAACCCAAACATTCATCCGGCTCTACAGCCTCGGCCTTGCCGTCTACCATTTCATAAACCTGCGCCGGGCATGCGTTTACACATTCCTCATCACCGGCACATTTATCTTTGTCAATTACAATTTCCCACATGATTCTCAACCTCTGTTTTACATAAAAATATAGTAACTGTTCAGCTGCACCCCACCTTCGTTCATTTAGAGCTTCTCGAGTAGCACAAGTACGCTTCGAATCTCTAAATGAACGAATCTGGAGCACATCTGAGCAGTTACAGTCGGCGGTTGTGCAAATTTCCAGCACCCACCTGAATAGTTACAAAATATAAAGGGATTCACATCCTCAAAAAAAATTCCAGGCCCACATTGACATGCAAACTTGCAGCGTGGCCCTTGCTGTACTGAACCAAAACCTGTTTGTCAAGCCAAAAACAGAGGAATTATTTATGGAAAGTTATGCAGTTAACGAATTGATAAGAAAATAAAAACTAACAGTTTTTCCAATAAATACCAAATGAACAATTCAAAAGTTTTTATTGACCAGGCAGCTTATAAAAGAATAGATTAATGATCATAAATGAATCATAATCAAGACCACTTATTCGCTCACATTAAATATGACTGCAAAAAAAACAACGCGTACCCCTGAACAGGGTGAACAAGCAATGATTGAGGGTATCCTGGAGGGCAGCCCGGATGGAGTCGGTGTTGCCGTCATTCGACTGGATTGCGGCTGCCATAAAATGGCTGCAGTGACCATTGATGGCGAACCGGCCAGCAAAATAATCATGTACCGTGACAAGGCGGAATCCATCTGTGATCAGTGCAAGAAAGATGACGGTGATTACATGCGGGTAACAGAACAGTTTATCTCATGGAAAAAACCGGAACCCGGCGATGCCGCCAGAAAAAAAATTGAAGCAAAGGTTCTTGGTACAACTGAGGAACGTCCTAATTAACTGGTCCGGATAAACCGGAAATAAGAAATAAGAAGCACGAAACTCGAAACAATATCGAATGACATAATTTCTAATGACCAAAACAACCCCAAGAATACTGTTCCAGGGCTGCGATCGTTTCTGTCTTTTGAACATTTGATTTTAGAATTCGAAGTCTGCGCTTATCTGTTTCGAATTTCGATATTCGAATTTCGTATTTTTTTCTCGGAGTCAACGCTTATCTGTTTTTTATGACAGGAATTTTGGAGTGAGGCACTAATTAATGGTATCCCTTCAAGTAAAACCATTATTCATATCCATAAACATAAGGAGACCAAAAATGGCAGACAAAATCTATCGTGTCAACATGACGGACCTGAGCACATCAACTGAAGATGTCCCTGCAGACTGGATGGGTCATGGCGGTCGCGGCCTGACATCCACCATTGTTGCTGCAGAAGTTGAACCGACCTGCCACCCGCTTGGCAAAAATAACAAGCTTGTTATTGCCCCCGGCCTGCTCTCCGGTACCACGGCGGCAAACTCCGGCCGAATTTCCTTTGGTGCTAAGAGCCCACTTACCGGCACCATTAAAGAGTCAAATGCAGGCGGTACAGCTGCCCAGATGCTGGCCAAACTTGGCTGCAAAGCAATTATTATTGAAGGTATGCCCGAGGGAGATTCGTGGTACAACCTCCATTTCACTGCAGACGGTATCACCATCAACGAGGAAACCGAACTTATCGGCAAGGGCAATTTTGCCGTTGTTGATGCAGTTGCTGCCCGCCTGGGTGACAAGCACGGGATTATCTCCATCGGTCAGGCCGGTGAAATGAAAATGCTGGCTGCCAACTTGTCGATCAAAGATCCCGACTCACACCTCCGTTCCGGTGGTCGTGGCGGCCTTGGTGCGGTTATGGGTTCAAAGCACATTAAGTTTATTGCTATTGATCCCACTGATGCCAAAGTCGAGATTGCAGATAAGGATGCATTCCTGGCTGCCAACCGTGTCTTTACCAAGGCACTGGTTGACCACCCCATCAGCCAGGGCCTGGGCCAATACGGCACCAACGTGCTGGTGAATATCATCAATGAGGCAGGCGGTCTGCCCACCCGCAACTTTACCTCCGGTCAATTTGACGGCCATGAAGAGATCAGCGGCGAAACAATGTACGACATGATTGTTGAGCGTGAAGGAAAGCCTAAGCATAACTGTCATAAGGGCTGCGTCATCCAGTGCTCGCAGATTTATAATGACATCAATAAAGAATACAAGACCTCCGGATTTGAGTACGAGTCCATCTGGGCCATGGGTGCTGACTGCTGTGTGGACAACCTGGATCAGATTGCGGAAGCTGACCAGCTGATGGATGACATTGGAATCGACACCATTGAGACCTCGGTGGCCTTCGGTGTTGCCATGGAGGGTGGAGTACTGGAGTTTGGTGACGGTGCAGGTATCTGTCGGATCCTTAAAGAAGACGTAGCTGCCGGCAGCCCGCTTGGCCGAATCATTGGCTGCGGAGCAGGTTCAGTGGGACGTGCCTTTGGTGTTACCCGCGTGCCGGTAGTAAAAAATCAGGCTATCCCGGCTTATGACCCACGTGCCATCAAGGGCATCGGCATTACCTATGCCACTTCTACCCAGGGAGCCGACCACACCATGGGGTACACCATTGCCACCAACATTCTGGGCGTAGGTGGTTCTCTTGACCCGCTTTCCAAAGAAGGCCAGGTGGAACTTTCCCGTAACCTGCAGATCGCCACCGCTGCCATTGACTCCACCGGCATGTGTCTGTTTATCGCCTTTGCAGCTCTTGATGATGCAACCTGTCTGCCTGCACTGATTGATATGCTCAATGCACGTTTCGGCATCGGCCTGACAGCCGACGATGTGACCAACCTGGGCATGTCCATTCTAAAAACAGAACATGAATTTAACCTGGCTGCCGGCTTTACCAACAAAGATGACCGGCTGCCTGAATTCTTCAGTGAAGAACCCATTGCTCCCCTTAACGTTGTCTGGGATATCTCAGGTGAGGAAATCGACACCTTCTGGGACTTTTAATGGACATCACCATTAAACTCTTCGCCTACTTCCGGGATGGCCGTTTCAAGGAGGCGGCCTCCCGGTTTTTTGACGAGGGCGCAACCCCGCAGGAAGTTATCACATCGCTGGGTATTAAGATGAACGATGTGGGCGTGATTATGGTCAACCACCGCCATGCCGATCCCGCCTACTGTCTTCAGCAGGACGATGTTCTATCCATATTTCCAAAAATTGGCGGAGGTTGAGTTTCTGCCGGTTTAATACATTATTCCTTGTGGGCGGGCTGTGCCCGCCGAATACAATTAACGGCGGGCACAGCCCGCCCTACTTTTTCCCAAAAACATCTGATTTATCTACCTGTTGACGAGATCTGTCTACTATGGATGATGGGACAAAAAAGTCGGATTTCTTTAGTCGCAACATAGGTCCCATCACCAAGGCCCAGCAATTCAAGCTGCAGAAGGCAACCGTTACGGTAATCGGCTGTGGAGGCCTGGGCGGCTTTGTGATTGAAGAGCTTGCCCGGCTGGGAATCGGCAACATACTCATCTGTGATCCTGACCAATTCAGCATCTCCAACATCAATCGCCAGTTGTATGCCCAGGTAGAAACTATTGGTCAATACAAGGCTGCAGTTGCTGCTGAACGAGTCCGTTTAATACACGGACAGACAACTGTCTTACCTGTAACGACCAGGTTTCAAGAGGAAGAAGAGCAGCTACTTGCAAACACAGAGGTCGTTGTTGATTGTCTGGACAACACCGGCAGCAGACGTGAACTGGCCGAGTTGTGTAATCAACAGCAAATTCCCCTGGTTCACGGTGCGGTGCAGCAATGGTACGGCCAGGTTGGTGTCCAGCTTGCAGGCGGGACCCTTATTCAAGATTTATATGGGCGCCATGCGGAAGATGAAACACCTCCCCCTTCAGTTCTTTCCTGTACCGTGGCTGTCATTGCCTCCATGCAGGTTGCTGAAACCTGCAAACTACTGCTCGGCATGGAATCTCCATTGCACAATAACTGGATAAATATTGACTTACGACGGTTGACATTTGACATCATTGACAGGAAAGGCTAAAAAAACAGCCTCCTTTTCCACCAGTAGAGCTTCAAAAACTCTCAGTTAATTTTGAACTAAAATTCAGATAGATATGAATACAAATCGAACGGAATACATCATCTCCATTACCTCCCGGGACAGGGTAGGCCTTATTTATGATGTGTCCAGTGCGATCTCTTATATGAACGGCGATCTTGCCGACATGCGGCAGCAGGTTTTGCACGGTTATTTAACCATGATCATGTATGTCTCTTTTCCTGCAAACGTGGAAACAGAAGAGATAAACCGGCGACTCGTTGCAGCAGGCACCGACGATGCTGCCATTGAAGTCTCCATCAAGGTGCTTACCAAGTCGCAGATTGACAGTTCCGATTCTATTAAAAACTGCTATGTACTGACTGCAGAGGGTGAAGACCGCATCGGTTTTGTGGCCACAGTGACAAAATTCTGCAAAGATAACGACATAAACATTCTTGATCTCAGCACTACCGTTTCAGGTGACCGATATATCATGATCCTGTTTGTCGATATGAGCAAATGTTTGTCCATGGATGAAATACGAAGCCGACTTGACCGGTTTGCCGATGATACGGATCTCAATATGGTGCTTCAGCATTATGATATTTTCAAGGCCACCAACGAAATAAAAATATTTTAATATAACTGTTCAGTAGCACCCCATCTTCGCCCATTTAGGCCTTCTCGAATAACAATTGTATGCTTCTAAGTCCTAAATGAACGAATATGAGGCACTACTGAACAGTTATGGAACGGTGGTTTTGCCAATTATTAGGTACAACCTAACCCGGATGAACCGGAAAATACGAAATATGAAGCACGAAATTCGAAACAATTTCGAATGACAAAAAATCAAATGAACAAAACAGATCCTGGTATCCTATTCTGGTGCAGTTTTTGTTTCTGTCATTTAACTATCCGAGTTTAGTATTTGTTTCGGATTTCGATATTCGAATTTCGAATTTATTTTCTGCCACAAAAAACATGAAAATAATGGCAAGATACTAAATAGTTACCATATTAACAGCCATTCTCAGAGATGATACGCTCAGACCATATATTAAATACCGTGGATATGATCCAGAAGGAAAACCTGGATGTCCGCGCCGTGACCATGGGCATTGACCTGCTGGACTGCCGCAGTCGCGATGTCGGTCACACCTGTGACCGCATTCGGGAAAAGATCTGCCGCTATGCTGACAGCCTGGTGAAAACCTGTGATTCCATCAGCAAACAATATGGTATCCCGGTGGTGAACAAACGCATTGCCGTCACCCCTATAGCGAGTGTGGGTGCGGGGTACAATCGCGATGCATTCGTTCTGCTGGCCGAGGCGCTTGATAGAGCCGCAGGAACAGTCGGCATTGATTTTCTGGGTGGTTTTTCAGCCAATGTGGAAAACGGCATGAGCAGGGCATCAAGGGAACTTATCCTTGCTATCCCCGAGGCACTCTCCGGAACCAACAAGGTCTGCGGGTCGGTTAATGTTGGCTCTTCCAAATACGGCATCAATATGGACGCCCTTGCTATGCTGGGCCATACCATCAAGGAACTGGCAGAGATCTCCGCTGACACGGGTGGTTTTGCAGCAGCTAAGCTGGTTGTTTTTACCAACCAACCCGAAGCAAATCCATTCATGGCCGGAGCTATTCATGGGGTCGGCCAACACGAGGTAGTCATTAATGTCGGTGTTTCCGGTCCCGGCGTTGTTGCCCGGGCCCTTGAGCGCAGGCTTGATCAGGGTGACGCACCCGGCCTGCAGGATCTGGCCGATGAAATCAAACAAACCGCCCTTCGTGTCACCCGCTGCGGTGAACTCATCGGCAGACGGGTAGCTGAAGAACTCAATGTACCAT
>JAYEKB010000389.1:0-8110 GCA_034660835.1 Thermodesulfobacteriota bacterium | reverse complement strand
ATGACGAATAGTTACAACTATTTCTCTGCAACCAGGTAGCAGATCCATCCGGCGTCTGCATCCGCCTGTGTGACGGGCTTGAAATCGCCGTCTCCTACCACACTGTGGCCTGATAATAACGGGCTGTTGCCAAAATGATTGCGTCAGCCATGGGCATTTTCATGTCAAAACTGAGTTTGGCAGACTGGATAGCTAAATTGCTGTTCAAATCAACCTCCCTGCCCTGTTTCATGATGGCAATAGCCTGCAGAGCAGCATCTTCTCCTTTTTCCCGCAAGGCCACCTTGAAGACTTCAAACATGCTCAGGGTGGGAACAATGAGGTCAGCAATATCCTGGATTGGCTCAACAAATTTCTCCGCGTTGGGACCATCACTGAAATACTCAAGCCAACCACATGAGTCAACGACATTCATACACGATCACCTTCCCTCGTAAATGATGTATCAATGTTTCCCAGAAAGCCACGCATTGACTCTACACTTCTGGTTGGAATGAGTTCTACACGGTTGCCATACTCAATCACCTGCATTTGCTGACCTGGTCTAAGCTGCATAGACTCCCGGACCTTTTTGGGGATGACGATTTGAAACTTTGGGGAAATTTTCACTGCTTCCATATTCTCCTCCTTATCGATCAATATTTTGTAATACGATAAGCCTGTCGATCAAAAAAGTCAAGAATTCCTTTTGGCGGCAAAACCAGAAAAAGTAGTAAAAACATATGAATCCGACCCATTCCATGAGTCATGATCCTTTTATTTTACTCTGACCCCAATTATTTTCTGGTTATCGCCTCTGCAACAACGGCCTCCACCAGACTACGGGTTTCCTCAAGATCCAGCAGCTGGCCGTTTCTGATATTGGCCAGCGCGGTTATACCGTTAATCCCCACATTGGCAAACAGTTTGCTCCAGATAACCGGCTTGATATTGTCCGCCCCTCCGGTCTCAATCTTTGCTGCTGACAAAACTCCTGCCACCAGATCCACAATCGGTTGACGGTCCTGATCCCACATTCCGATTATCGTCTTACCGATGCCGGAATGCTGGATTCGTCCAGGCCCCAGCAGCATGGCTCCCTGGGCGGTAGTTCCGCAGATCACACGCTTGTGACCTGCGGTCTCAGCGATTATCTCCGCATTGCCCATACCGTTCTGCAGGGTCAGAATATATCCGGTATCTCCAAGCAGCCGAACCGCGGTTCGGGCAGCTTCCCCGGTCTGGGAATGTTTGACAAAGATTAAGGCCAGATCCGTTTGTTGTATTTCTGCAGGGTCAGTGGTGGCGCGCACCCTGATAATTCTTTCCTCGCCTTCACGGAGGATGGAGAGTCCGTTTTCGTTCAACGCCTTGACGTGCTCCGGCCAGACATCCAGTAGCTGAACCTCCTGCCCGGCCTCTGTGAGCAGGCCGCCAAACAGACAACCCATAGCCCCGGATCCGATAACTGTTATTTTCATTTTTTATAGGTATTACAAATAATTAATAAATGATCAAACAGACAGTTCCGGGGACAGCAGTTCCGGGGACCAGTTCCAGCAACCCTCTCATCCAGCCACCAGTCCCGCCATCCACATGGTCAACGGCGGATAAAAGGTGATGATCAACAGATCAACAATCAGAATTGCCAGGAAAGGGAGTACCCGTTTGCTGATGGCCCCCAGGCTGTCCCCGGAAATGGAACAGGAGACGATTAGGCAGATGCCCATGGGAGGGGTGAGCATGCCGATGGCCAGGTTGGTTACCACTACAACGCCAAGCTGGATAATATCGATATGCAAAGCCGGCAGCATGGCCGTAATCATGGGCACCAGCAGGATCAAAGAGGCCGTGGTCTCGACAAAGGTTCCGGCAATGAGCAGGACCAGGTTGATAAGCAGCAGCAGGATGATCGGATTATCGGTCAGCGACAGCAGGCCGCCTGCCAGTTGGGCCGGAATATCTTCAATGGCTGCAATCCAGCTGAAGATTGAGGCCATGGCAATGATAAACATTACAATTCCCGAAGTAACGGCCCCATCCCGAAACAGAGAAAAAAGATCCCGAATTCGTATGTTGCGGTAGACAAACATTCCCACCAGCAGGGCATAAATGACGGCCACGGCTGCAGATTCAGTGGCCGTGAAAACCCCGGTCAGAATGCCGCCCAGGATAATTATCGGAGCGCCCATGGCCAGCAGTGCACGTATAAAGGTTCGCCAGGTCTCTGCCATTGAAAACGGAATGGTTGCCGAGTAACCATGTTTCAGAGATATCAGGGTGGAGACCAGGATCAACGACAGCCCGATAAGGATACCCGGAAGGATCCCTGCAGCAAAAAGCTGTCCTATGGAAGCGCCGGTAAGAAAACCGAAGATAATCATTGGGATGGAGGGAGGGATAATAACCCCGATGGATCCGCCTGAGGCCTGCACGGCTGCGGCAAAATCAGAGTCATAGCCTGATTTTTTCATGGCCGGGATCAGGATGGCACCCACGGCTGCGGCATCCGCGGCCGCAGAACCGGAAATACCGGCAAAAAACATGGCCGAGACAATGGTCACCGCCGCCAGGCCGCCCGGCAGCCAGCCCACCAGGGCATTGGCAAAGTCAATGATCCTGCGGCTGATGCCGCCCGCCTCCATGAGCACGCCTGCAAACATGAACAGGGGCACAGCCATAAGATGAAAGGAGTCTGTGCCTGAGAACATACGCTGGGCAACCATCATCAGGGGAAAATCCCCCTGGATTATGATGGCAATGATCGAGCTTGCACCGATGGCTATGGCGATCGGGGTGTTGATCGCAAAAAAAAGAAGGAGCGTGATAAGGAGTATTTCCGAAGTCACTCGCTTTCCTGCTGCAGAGTTTTCAGAAAAAAGGCCAGCGCGTAGACAAAGAGGACTGCGCCACTGAGTGGAATAACGATCAGGATGATCCACTTGTGAATGGACAGGGCCGGGGAGATCTGCAAACGGACAAACCAGGCAAACTGTGTGCCCGAAATAACCATGATCAGGGCAAGGCCCATGGCAGTAATATGGACCAGCAGTTGAGAGATGCGCTGTTTTGCAGCAGAGATCCTTGTGGTAAGGGCATCAACCCCGGGATGCAGGTTACGATAATAGGCAACCGTGGCTCCGAGAAAGCTGAGCCAGACCAGCATATAACGGGCCAGCTCTTCGGACCAGAACAGAGATGAGTTAAGGATGTAGCGGCAAAAAACCTGGACCGCCACCAGAATGGCCATGGAAAAACCCAGACCAAAGAGAAGGTATTCGATTAGCTGGTTTACAGCCGCACAGGTTTTGTCAAGAAATCTGAACACGTGACATCGTAAGCCATCACAGGCACCCCATCTTCACCCAGTTGCTCCCGCCCGCATAGAGAGAAGACTATAGCGAGCGGAAGCAACTGCGCAAATCTGGGGCACCTGTGCCGGCTTACAGTATGGAGGTTTCTGACACCGCATAGTTACAAACCCGGCGATGGATAACATGGCATCAACAATGATTACAAATTTTCAGACACGTAAACAAAGTGAACCGCCTAAGCAAAGGATCTCCCTGTAATACGGCGGTATTCAATCAATCAGGATTGGTTTATTTGCTGGCGTCCATCATCTTCAGCAGCAGTGTATGGACCCTGGGTTCTTTAAACAGGTCCATATCCTTGAGCCCGGCAACCTTGGCCCGGAAAGAAGACAGGTCCGGGTTCTCTTCCACGATCATCCCCTTTTCCTTGAGCAGGGTCAGACGGGCACCGTCTTTGTCACGGTTGTCCTTACGCTGGAACACGGCCGCTTCAACCATGGCCTTCTGGATCATCTCCTGGTCGGCGGGTTTCAAGGTCTTCCACCAGATCATGGATGCTACATCAATGTGCGGTGAGTAGACGTGACGGGTCAGGGTCATATACTTCTGGATTTCATAAAATTTGTAGACTTCCATCACCCAGAGCGGGTTCTCCTGACCGTCGATAACTCCCTGCTCAAGTTCGGTATAAATCGGCCAGGGCATCGGAGTCGGATTTGCACCCAGTGCCTGCCAGATAGCCTTGTGCAGGGGCGAAGCCATGACCCGGATTTTGAGTCCCTTGACTTCTGCATCCGTTGTGACCGCATGTTTGCTGTTAGTCAGGTTACGGAAGCCGTTTTCGGAAAAACAGAGCCCTTTGAAGCCTACGGTTGCTAGATCATCCAGGATCTCCTGCCCCAGCGGGCCATCGAGAATGGTATCTGCCTGGGCGGAATCTTTAAACAGAAAGGGATAGTTAATAACCCGGACAATAGGGTTAAAGGTGTCAAACGGGCCACCGGTGATCACACCCATCTGGATGGTATTCATCTGGATCTGCTGCAGGATCTCAGTCTCATTGCCAATGGATTTAGAGTGGAAAATCTTGACCTCATAAGCACCATTTGAGCGCTGTTCAACCAGTTCTTTGAACTTCTCGGCAACAATATTCTGAGCCGAACCGGGTTTGGTCACCACCCCCAGTTTAATGGTCTGTCCAGCCACGGCTGTCTGGACAATAAAAAAGGAAAGCATGGCGCAAAGAAGGACAAATATCTTTTTCATGGGCTTAACTCCTCCAGCATTTAAGGGAAAAGGGGACTTCTGTTTCTTTAATGCATACATGTAATAACAGGATAAACGCACCTTGGTCAAGATAGGAAAGAGGAGTAGTCTTGTCAATGATATTGAGGCGATCTCAATAATCCGGCCAGCGGAGAATCAATGCGGAAAAAATACTGACTTGACCTGCAGTGAGAAATCAAGGTAAATAGTAACAGCATCGTTATTTTTGGCCTCCTATGCAGCATCAGCCTTAACCAAGACAAAGACAACCATGTATGAACAGTAACCTGATAAAAAAACTGGTCATTGTCGGCGTCATCCTGGTTCTGATAATCCTATTCAAGATCTTCGGCCTGGGACAATACCTGACCCTGGATTATCTGAAAGCGCAACAGGCCGCCTTTACAAGTCTCTATAATGGACACCCTGTGACGGTTATCGGGGTGTACATGCTCATCTACATTGTTGTGACAGCCCTGTCCCTGCCCGGTGCAGCGGTGATGACCCTGGCAGGCGGTGCCATGTTCGGCCTGGTTACCGGTACTATTGTAGTTTCTTTTGCCTCCACCATCGGCGCGACTCTGGCCTGCCTGGTAGCCCGTTACCTGCTGCGCGACGGGGTACAGAAGAAATTCGGTGATAAACTGGTCAAGATTAATGAAGGCATGGAAAAAGAGGGCGGCTTTTACCTCTTCTCCCTGCGATTGGTCCCGATCTTTCCCTTTTTTATCATCAACCTGGTCATGGGCCTCACCTCCATCCCCCTGCGCACTTTTTTCTGGGTTTCTCAGCTCGGCATGCTGCCGGGCACCATCGTGTATGTAAATGCGGGTAAGGAACTGGCCAAAATTGACTCGCTTTCCGGTATCCTGTCACCCGGCCTGCTTATCTCTTTTATCCTGTTAGGACTGCTGCCCATTATCACCAAAAAGCTGCTGAGTTTGCTTAGGCAGCGTAAATTTTCAGACAATGCATAGGAAATAAAATGTCTTCATTTGATTATGATATCGCGATTATTGGCGGAGGAGCTGCCGGCCTGACCATAACCGCCGGGGCTGCCCAATTGGGTGCCCGTACCCTGCTCATTGAAAAGGAGTCCGCCCTGGGCGGCGACTGTTTGCACTACGGCTGCGTGCCCAGCAAAACATTGATCAAGACCGCCCATGTGTACCACCAGATTAAACAGGCTGAACAATTCGGGTTGCCTGCCGCAGACATCGGACCGGTTAATTATCGTGATGTTGCCGCCCGCATCCAAGACGTTATTGCCAAAATTCAGGTCCATGACTCGGTTGAACGATTCTGCGGCCTGGGTGCCCAGGTGGAATTTGGGGCTCCTGAATTTCGCGATGAACATGCCGCCCAGCTTAATGGTAAAACCATTTCAGCAAAACAATGGGTCATTGCCACCGGCTCCTCACCTGCACCACCCCGATTAGATGCGTTAAACAATATTTCCTATCTCACTAATAAGGAAATTTTTTCACTTGATGAGCTGCCCGCATCCATGATTGTGCTCGGTGCCGGTCCCATAGCCATGGAAATGGCCCAGGCCTTTAATCGGTTGGGAACCAGGGTGCAGGTAGTCCAGCGTTCCGGCCAGATCCTGAGTAAAGAAGACAAGGATATGGCAGACACGGTGATGGCTGCCATGGAAGAAGAAGGGGTTGAATTTTTCCTGAACGCAACCCTGGTTGATGCCCGGCAGACCGGCAGCAACAAAGAAATCATTATTGAAGATAAAGAGGGAAATACGACAACGCTGCAGGCAGACAGTGTGCTGCTGGCTCAGGGCCGCACTCCCAACCTGGAGGGGCTGGGTCTTGACCATATCGGCCTGGAATACAACCGCAGAGGGATCCCTGTAGACCACCGGATGCGCACCAATCACAAGCATATTTTTGCTGCAGGCGACATAAACGGTACCTTTCAGTTCACCCATGCAGCCGGCTATGAGGGCGGAATCGTGGTCAGCAATGCAATCTTCCACCTGCCCCGCAAGGCCAACTATACATGGATGCCCTGGTGCACGTACACGGACCCGGAACTGGCCTCCATCGGCATGAATGAAAAGGCTGCCCGCCAGGCAGGAATAGAATATCAGGTCTGGAGCGAACCGTTTTCCGGTAACGATCGTGCCCTGGCCGAGGGCAGTTTTGCGGGCAAGATCAAGATGCTGCTTAATGAAAAAGAAAAGCCCGTTGGAATCCAGATCGCCGGTCCCCGGGCAGGCGATCTGATCGGGGAATGGGTTGCTATCCTTGGAGGCGGAGTCAAGCTCTCCACAATGGCCGGGGCAGTCCACCCCTACCCCACTCTGGCTGAAATCAACAAACGGGTGGCCGGCAGTTACCTGTCACCTAAAATTTTTTCCGACCGGATCAAAAAAGGTCTGAAACTGGTCTTCCAGCTCAAAGGTCCGGTGGATCCTCCCTGTTCGCAGATATAGCGAGAATGGAAAGCTGACGATACACCAGCAAAGACTGTATCTATAACCTCTGGAATATGACAATGGTATCCCATACTATTCAAGCCGTAATAACGTTTTTTATCATTTTTTGCCTGCATCCTGTTGTTGTCGATGCAAAGGATTCCGTAACCTGGATGGAGGCCATTGCCCCGCCTTTTTTTATCCATGAAGGTGAACTGAAAGGACAGGGATACGAAGATGTGATCACGGATATCCTGAAAGAAAACCTGCCTGAATACAGCCACGATGAAATGACGTCCAACATTTCGCGCCATTATTACAACTTCAAGCAAGGCCAGAAGGTCTGTAATGTCGGACTCTATAAGACTGCGGAGAGAGAAGAATTTCTCTATTTTTCAACTCCCAGTTTTTTTACTCTGCCCACGGTGCTTGTTATCAAAAAAGACAAGTTTGCAACTTTCGGCGGATCCAAAACCGTCCGGCTTGATGCTCTTCTCCAAAACGGAAAAATAACGATTGGCAGGGCAACAAATCGTTCCTATGGCAAATATGTTGATACAATTCTGGATAAATACAAGGACCAGGGCAAAATTTTTGCTTTTGAAGGGGAAGAACTTTCACGGAATTTTTTCCAGATGCTCAAGCTGGATCGCCTTGATGCACTGATAAGTCTGCCGGAAGAGGCCATCTACCAGGCGGAAATGTTAGACATCAAGGATGAGATCATGACACTGACCATAGAAGAAAATCAAGTCGGTTACGAATCATGGTTCAGTTATGTGGGCTGTTCCAAAACGGAATGGGGCAAGAAGATTATTGAAAAAATCAATCAGGTTCTCCTTGTGCAGCGACCCGCAAAACGATACCGGGAGGCCTATGAAAGATGGTTGGACGAGAGCAGCCTTGAAAACTACCGGATATTATATGACAAGGTTTTTTTACAGGGTACGACACCTGCAAAATAGAATTATATTTCCACAACAAACCCTCCCGCTTAGCCCGCATATTTCATGAACACTTTGCTCATTTTAAGGTAACCTCTGTAAATCATATGATAAAATTGCGCATTATTCCCTACTTTAAATTTGCAAAGTGTTCACCGAAGGCAAGCCGATGCGAC
>JAYEKB010000388.1:0-8112 GCA_034660835.1 Thermodesulfobacteriota bacterium | reverse complement strand
GATCTTTCGTTTCAAAGGCTTAAGCGAAATCGGTTTTGCCTTTGAAACGAAAGATCAGGAAGGCAAAGGATACCCGGCTTGCCGAGGAAAAGGAACGGGAGCGGCGGGCAAAGACGTTACAAAAAGAAACGCTGGACCGGAAAAAAGCGGAACAGGCAAAGAAACGGGCAGAAAAATTAAGGCGGCAAAAAGCCTTGGTTGAGGCCAGACGTGCGGAGCAGGAAGCCGATCGGGCCGTTACCAGGGCCAGGCAGGAACTTGCTTCCGTAATCCGGGAAACTGGGGCTGCACGTCCATCGAGCAGGGCATCCGGATCTTCAGAACGTAAGGTGCAGTCGATTGGGGTTAAACAGTATTCATCAACTCTGGCGACCTGGATCAGTAATCAATGGCAGATACCGGAGATGCTCAAGAAGAATCGCAATTTGAAGACAACCGTTGCTCTCACCATACGCAGAGATGGCTCAATAGCCAACCTGCAGATTGAACGGAAATCAGGAGACCCATTTTTTGACCAGTCTGTCATGAAAATTTTGCAGAGTACTACGTCCATGCCCCGTTTTCCTGGTGTAGTAGAAGAATCTTCTTTAGATTACGTATTGGATTTTGACCCCTCCGGGCTGATAAATTAAAAAGTGTATGAGTAAAATTTAACCTCCAAGCATGTCATGAAGAGATGTAAAATTTCGTATTGGTTTTGCACAGTTATATTTGTAATTGTATCACTGGCCTTTATCTCGCAGGTAGCAGCCGAGCGAATTCACCTTGAAATTTCCGCCTCAGGAATGCGCAAAATTGTTGTTGCCGTGCCGACCTTTCTGGACGGATCCGACAACCCCAATAGCCAACACGGAAATGAGATTGCAACAATGGTTGCCCGGGGGCTTCAGTTTCATGGTTTTATTCAGATCGTTGATCCTGCCGGTTATGGAATGAGTCGTGATGTTGACTGGAAGGCACTCGATGCTGACTATGTGGTAATGGGCAAGTTTGCATCCAGTGGAGACGGGATGGTCATTGAAGGCCGTTTACTTGATGTAGCTCAGGATAAAATGCTTGCCGGCCGGCGATACAAGGGTGCTGTCAGCCGGCGAGATGATATGACCCTGCGTCTTGTTGATGCCCTGGTTGAAGAGTTTACCGGTGAATCCGGGATCAGCAGGTCTTCCATCGCTTTTGTTTCTGATGCCACCGGCCGAAAAGAGGTGTATGTAACTGATGTGCTGGGCAGTAAAGTTCGCCAGATCACCAGGCACAATCATCTCTGTGTATCTCCACGTTTTACCTCTGACGGCAGTTCACTTGCCTATTCATCCTACCATCGGGGCAACCAGAACCTGTATATCACTGAGCTCAACCAGTCCAAGGTGACCAGGGCTCTGTCCAGACGAAAGGGGATGAATCTTGCCCCGGCTTTTTCTCCGGACGGCAGAACCATGGTTGTGACCCTGAGTAAGGATGGCACACCTGACCTGTACCTCATGGATCGCAAGGGAAAAATTCTTGAGCGGTTGACAAAGCGGTCAGGCATTAATGTGTCACCTTCCTTTTCGCCTGATGGGAAATCAATCGCCTTTGTCTCTGACCGTAGCGGCAGACCACAGGTTTATATCATGGACATGCAGTCCCGGCAGGTACGGCGCCTTACCTTCCAGGGTTCTGAAAATGCAGAGCCTTCATGGTCGCCCAAGGAAGATAAGATTGTATATACCGGGCTGGCTGGAGGTAAGTACCAGATTTTTACGATTTCTGTAAGTGGTGGTGCACCAACCCAGGTTAGTTCGGGCTGGGGTGATTTTGAATCGCCTACCTGGTCTCCGGATGGCAAGCAGATTGCTTTTACCAGGAAACGAAATGGACACCAGGAAATATGTGCGGTTTTTGCAAGTGGAAAGGAACTGCGTACGCTCTTTAACTTGAAGGGAAACCAGTCATATCCTCGTTGGTCTCCCGGTTCCAAATAATAGAATTGAAAAGAAATGAATTTTTATCCAGTGATTAATAAAGAGGGATGCCGATGAAAGGATTGAGAAATCTCGTTGTTGCGGGTTGTTCTGTTCTCCTGCTAAGCCACTGTGCAAGTCAGGATGAGGTGCGGAAGTTGAATTACCAGATCCGGACGGTTAACCAGAAGGTTGAAGAGGTTAAGTCCAGTACGGCTAACCAGATGCAGAAAGGGCAGGCCAGTTCGGTTAACAGGATTGATGCGATGTCGAGTGAGACTCAGCAGCTACGGGCACTTGTTGACGAGAGTGGACAAAAGTCCAGTCAACTCCGGGAGCAGACAAAGCAAGACCTTGCTGCCCTTGCGAGCACGGTTGAGCAGATGCGCATGGAGAACGAACAGCGCTTCAAGTCTCTTGAGGCCAGGATTGATCAGATGGCCGGTAGTCTTGACCGGGTACAGAAAGCCAGGGTGGAGGCTGCAGAGCAACGGGCCCGGGAAGCGGCGAGAAGGGCGGAAGAGGCCAGGCAAAGGACCGTTGTTGCCGCTGCTGCTTCCAGTGGCAGTCTTGTGACATTGAAGCCTGCTGCTAAAAAAATACGTATTGGCAGTGGAACGGTTGTCAGCGCAGCTCGGAGCACGAAACCCTCTGCTGTTGCTCCGGCTCAGCCGGCAAGTAAACCGGCTGCTGAAAAACAGGTCGTTGCTGCAGCTCCCGTTGCGCCTGCCGCAGGAACAGATATGTTCAGTCAGGGTATGGATAACTTTAAGGCCGGAAAATATAAAGAGGCCAATAAAATATTTGAGCAGGTCCTTGCCTCCAATCCCAAGGGAGCAAAAGCCGCCCAGACTCTGTTTTACATGGGTGAATGTTTGTTTAACCTGGGCGAGTATGATCTGGCAATCCTGGATTATCAGAAGGTGATCTCCAACCATCCACAGGATTCACACACCCCGGCAGCATTGTTAAAGCAGGGGATGTCTTTTGAAAAGTTGACGGATCATGAAACCGCCAAGATTATCTATAAAAAATTGATTGCCGAACACTCAAACAGCAGTGAAGCGGGATTGGCAGAGAAGCGGCTGGGAAAACTATAGAGTGGTTGCCGGGTGGCCGGAAAAAAACGGCTGGATGCCCTGCTGGTTGACAGAGGCCTGGCTGAAGATATTAGACAGTCCCGGGCATTGATTGGTGCCGGCCAGGTGTTGGTTAATACCAGGACGGATTACAAAGCAGGCAGTCTGGTCCCTGTCGAAAGCGAAATTATCGTTAAGCAGAAACCTCGTTTTGTCAGCCGTGCTGGTGAAAAACTTGAGGGTGGGCTGAAAGGGTTGGCACTTGATCTGCGTGGCTGGATATGTGCAGATATCGGCTGCTCAACCGGCGGGTTTACAGATTGTCTGTTGCAGCGGGGTGCCAGCCGGGTCTATAGTGTTGATGTTGGTTATGGGTTGCTGGACTGGAAACTGCGTCGGGATGAACGGGTTATTGTGCTGGAACGTACCAATGCCCGTTACCTGAGCAGAGAGCAAATTCCAGAGCCCTTGGATTTAGCGGTTATTGATGCCTCATTTATTTCTCTGCAGCAGTTGCTCAGTCCTCTGTTGCCCCTGTTTGGCGCACAGGTTCGCATCATGGTCCTGGTGAAACCGCAGTTTGAACTGCCCCGTGAAAAAATAGGGCAGGGTGGAATTGTCCGGGATAACGTTCTACATAAAGAGGCCGTGACCATGGTTAAAGGGTTTGGCAAGGAGGCAGGGCTTGTCTGCAGAGGAGAGGTTTCCTCTCCGGTCCGCGGAACAAAGGGAAACCAGGAGTTTGTATTGTATTTCACGTCTATATAAGGGCGAAAAAGAAATAGGGAACTGAAAAACAATAATTTATCCTTTTCGGAGTCTCGTTTTTCGCTTACCTGCACCGAATTAAAGGTCAAGTAAGAAGGATTAGTTGTTATTTGGATGTTCCCCAAGTTTGAACAAGGAGAAAGCAATGAAAAATCGTACTCTGAAACAGAGTGTGAGAATTGGGGTGCTGGCAGCGGCATTGGTCGGTGCATTAACGGTTTCTGCTATGGCGGCCGAGTTTGTTTCTGTTGTCAAAGACGGGGTTAATCTCCGTTCAGGTCCGGAAACCAAGTATGAGGTTTTATTTCAACTGCCGGCCGGATATCCGCTTAAAGTGCTGGCCACTGAGGGTAAGTGGCTTAAGGTGAGTGACTATGAAAACGATAAGGGCTGGATTTTTGCCGGCCTGGTTTCCAAAACCCGCTATGTTATCGTCAAGGTAAAAGAGGGTAATGTCCGTTCCGGACCCGGCACCAAGTATGACAAGGTGGGTAAAGTGGTGCGTGACGTAATTCTTAAGCGTACGGAGCGCAAAGGAGACTGGGTCAAGATTTCACATCCCCAGCTTACCGGATGGCTCCACAAAACACTTGTCTGGCCTTGAGCAAAGCAACTGTTGAATTAGTTGAGGGATGCAGGCTCTAACCCTGTATCCCAGGCTTTAATTGCAAATAGTTACGGTATGTGGGTCTGATTTCTTTTCGGCGGCGCAATGGCTGCTGGGACTCTCTTGCTTGATGGGGTACCATTTGATGTAAGGTTGAATAAATGCCAAGAAAATAACATGATTACAGCCATTGTTCCTCCCTTCACAAGGTAAACACAAGCCTATCACCATCCCACGGATTAACGATTACTTTTCTTTTCTGTCTTTGGAAATTACCAGCAAATAGTCTTCTTGAGCAACAAGGTGATCAGCATCAGGGTTTGAGATAAACTCACCGCCCCTGCCTTTCTGCAGGCCTAAGACTGTGGCATTGGATTTGGTTTTCATTGCAATGAATACATCGAGAAATTTAAAACCTGCCATGTCCTCCGGCACCGGTATGGAGTAGAGCTCGTTGCCGTAACGGCTACTGAGAAGTTCGGAGATAACTTTACTGATGCCGTGATCGCTGGCCGCACTTGCTATCAGGTGACTGCTCAGTTCACTGCCGACAATGATTTCATCGGCGTTGGCCCGTAGACAGTGTCGTTTATTGGCCTTGTCCACCAGCTCTACTACACTATAAACATCGGGATTCATACTTTCTATAGTGAGGGTGGTAAGAACTACCTTGGCATCCCGGGCCGTTGTTTCCACCGAGTCATCGCCCAGCACGATCACAGTACGTGCTTTTTTCAAGTTGGCCTTTTCCAGAGTCTCTTCGTTGACTGCTCCCCTGACAAAAAACAGGTTGGCATCGTCAATTGGTTTTTCTTCAATATCAGCAATAAGGACAAGGGGTACGTTTTCCGTTTGTGTATCGGCCCGCAGCTCATTTATGATAGCACGAGTCCGATGGTTCCATTCACAGATAATGATATGATTGTCGACCGTTGATGCGCACATGCCTTTGTCCTCCCTCATTCGTTTACGTATTAATAGAGTGGCAAGAATGGCGCTTAGCATACCGAGCAGGCCGATGCCGAAAAACATGATGAGTACGGCCAGGATTCTTCCTCCTGGAGTACTCGGCGAGATATCACCATAGCCAACTGTGGTCAAGGTGACAATGCTCCACCAGATACCACTTGCAAAGGAAATGTCCGGTTCAAAAAAAGCAATCAAACTACCGCTGCCCAAGACAATGATCAGGATGACGGCAAGCAGTTTGATCACATTTTCCCGCTGGAGGAAAAGAAACAGCTGTTGCAACTTTTTATTCATGTCTACTTTTTCCTGTGATTATTAAAAAGTTGGCAGCGAGGACTACTGCAATGATGATAATCTCTGTAAATGTCATCAATTTCAAGCTTTATTATCTCAGGTTGATACCTTTTGCTCTACGTTCACGACTAATCCGGGCCAGTTCATTTGCGATGAGCGCCCCAAGCACCAGGGAACCCCGATCAGCGAGAATGTTGCATTTTCTTCATGAAGGAACATCCAGACTAATCCCAGACCTGCAACGGCAATTGCCAGCCAGGTCATCTGCGGCAGTCTGTGATGGAGGAAAATGCGGGCGAAGGGTGCCGTAACCAGCGGACTGATCGCCATTACAATGAGAACATTGGCCACCGTGGTCAAGGTGAGTGCCACCATGAAAGTGGTAAACATGATGGCCCAGCATATCCCTGAAATCCAGATAACTTTGGGAAAATGCAGCAGTCTGCGCCAGAAGCGGGGACCGCGTATCAAGGTCAGGGCAACTGCTAGAATAAGGGCGTTAAAGGTACTGCGCCAGAAGGTTACCTCGAAACAGGGGAATGAATAATGCTTTTAAGTCACTGTTTATACGTTCGGTAAAGCAGTGAATGAGGTTCGGTAATTACACTGCCGCGCGGTTAAATAACACTCTTCCACTGGCCATTTATGCAGGAAACAGGGCCTGGTAAGGCTTGCCCATTTTACGGGAAATAATTATTTTACTCCGACTCCAATTATTTGCCGGCAGGCCCAAGGAACTTTATAGAGCTACTTCCGGCAAGTCATCCAGCCAGCCGCCCTTGTCCGTGAGTTGCCGCACCAGAAGACGGGAAGTTTCGTTCTCATGACCGATACGGGCGTGTATCTGTTTCAGGATGAGTTTGTCGTCTATGCGTCCGCAGATTTCCAGCTTCCCTATATCGTGGCCTAAAATATATTTAAAACGTTTGGCGTAGCCGTCAAAATGGCGCCTTGCATCATCGACCAGATCAACCCCCTTTTTTAAAGGTACCTGGAAATGGTGTCGCACGCGGGCCACTGGCATACATTGATACAGATAATATGGATTCACGCCGATACGCAGCAAGCCGTTCATCAGGTTCACAAGATCGTCCACAGTATCATTGACTCCGCGCAGAAGAACAGCCTGATTGTTCACTGTAATTCCAGCCTGACGCAACCGTAGAATCGCTTCCCTCGAAATTGACGTTATTTCATTGACATGGTTGAAGTGCGTCGGTACAAAAAGTGTTTTATTGCTGTTGAATTCACGTAACAAATGGATGAGACTATCGTCAAATAACCGTATGGGATATGTCACCGGTACCCTTGATCCGATGCGGACATGGTTCAAGTGAGGGATGTCAACCAACGACTGCAGTATCTTTTCAAGTACTTTCGTGGGGAGCATAAAAGTATCTCCACCTGATAGTATAGCGTTGGTGATTTCAGGGTGAGATCTGATATACTCGGCAGCTTTCTGGAAATTTTTAACAGTCAAATCGTTTGGCAACCCGACCATACGTTTACGAAAACAATGACGGCAGTACATGGCGCAATATTCAGATGTTACAACAAGCGCGGTATAACCGTATTTATGCAGGACGCCGTTTCCCTTGTCATGTTTATCATCACCGTACGGATCCTTGGTTGTTTCTCCCATCGCTCCGGCCACCACAAGTTCCTGGGCATCCGGAACGCAGAGTTTACGCACCGGATCTTCGGGATTATCAGGATCAATGAGGCTCAGGTAATAGCGCGGGATATTCATCGGATGGATATCCGTAACCTGACGTAAATCGGATTCCTGGTCAACGCTTAGCGGAAGGTATGTTTTCAGGTCATCAACCGTTGTAATATTGTTCTTCAGTTCTGTCTGCCAGTCCAGTTCTGCCCAGTCAACAGTGTGAAGAGATTCGAATATATCTGTCATTTTTAATCCAGGTTAATTTCGCAAGCTAATATCCTACGTGTTGCAAAAATTCTTTCAATCGGTCTGTATGGGGATTTCGCAGGAGTTCGTGCGGGTCACCATCTTCGGCGATTCGGCCTTCATCCATAAACAAGAGCCTGGAACCGGCTTTGCTGGCAAAGCTCATTTCGTGAGTAACAACCACCATGGTAATCCCCTGCTGTGCCACGTCAATCATGACATTAAGTACTTCTTCACGTAGTTCTGGATCTAAAGCCGAAGTCGGCTCGTCGAAAAGCATGATTCTCGGTCTTACTGCAAGAGCCCTTGCAATTGCCACCCTTTGCTGTTGACCTCCAGACAATTCCGCTGGATAATGATTGCTGCGATCAGAAAGTCCAACTTTCTGGAGAATATCGTGGGCGACTTCATTGGCATCATTACGGGACATTTTTCGTACCTTGCGGGGGCCAAAGGCAACGTTCTCCAGTGCAGTCATATGGGGGAACAGGTAAAACAGCTGAAACACCATTCCCACTTCCTTCCGGACTTCACGTATTT
>JAYEKB010000387.1:4556-8174 GCA_034660835.1 Thermodesulfobacteriota bacterium | reverse complement strand
CTGAAGCAATAGCGCAAATATAGGGCACCTGTGCCAGCTTACAATTTTGAGGTATGAAAAACCGCATAATTACAAACCCCGTGAGGGGTAACGATACAGTAACTGTTTACAGTTTGCTCTTTACAAACCCCGGCTGAATCATTTCAGCCGGGGCTTTTTCTATTGGGGAAAACAACTCATCGATTGTTGCCTGCTTGACAAGATATGATCAACGCGTTATATATTCTCATAATGAATAACGACTCATAAAAAAGTTCTATAATTTCAACAAGGAGGAGTATTAAAATGAAAAAGGCATTAATTTGTGGCGTAGCGCTTGCTTTTCTGTGTTCACTGGGTATCGCCGGCATAAGTCTGGCTGAAGATGACAAGGGCCCGGCAGACATAACCATGACAGGCGATGCGGAAAAGCCGAAACCGGCTCAGTTCCCCCATGCCAAGCATCAGGAAACGCTGACATGTGGTGATTGTCATCATGGTATGGCTGATGATGGTAAGCAAGTTCCCTATGCAGAGGGTCAGAAGACCGAAAAATGTGCCGCCTGTCATAATAGTGAGAAGCTCGCCGGCAAGACCGTGGATATTGGCGGCAAGAAACCGCTGAAACTTGACACCATGAAGGGTGCCGGTCATGGTAACTGCCTGAAATGCCATAAGGCAGAGGCCAAAAAGGATGAAGCCAAAAAAGACCTGAAAAAATGTAGTACCTGCCATCCTAAGAAGAAAAAGTAAAATTACGGCAGGCTGTCTGCACCATGACATAAAAAAGGCTGTCCTCAGGGGCAGCCTTTTTTCGTCGTTTCGTTCTTCCAAACAAATGAGGAGGTAGGTAGTAACAATGAAAAAAACTCTCTCTATCCTGAGCGTTCTGCTGTTCAGCCTGGCACTACTTGTCGGTGTCAGCCAGGCAACAGACAAGGGACCGCCGGAAATGACCCTGAAATCTACGATTGATCCGGCAAAAAAAACGAAACTTGCGTTCTTCCCCCATGCCCAACATCAGGAAATATTTGGCTGCGAGACCTGCCACCACACAAAAGACGCTGACGGTAAACCGGTCGCCTACAAGGACGACCAGAAGAAAGAAAAATGTGAGTCCTGCCACAATACCAAGGCCGGGATTAATGAAGAACTGGATACCTTCAAAAAAGCAGCACATGCCCGCTGCAAGGCCTGTCACTTAGAGCTGAAAAAAGCCGGCAAGGATGCAGGCCCAACCAAATGTGTGGGCTGCCATAAAAAAGACTTAAAGTAAAACTGCAGGGACGAGGGGAATAGGAATTAGGGACGGTTAGTAACTGCTTTTGTGCTTCCGGTTTACCCTTTCCTCATATCTGTCGAACCGCTATTCTCCAGAATAAAAAAGGGATGAGCAGAGCTCACCCCTTTTTTTTGTGACATTCGAACAGTCAAAATCATCGATAAACTGCAAACACCCTCTTTTGCTAACCCCTCACCCCTAATCCCTACCCCCTATCCTTCCACATGCATACGTGAGATATCTCCAACCTGGCGAACCAAGGCTCCAAGAGCGGTAAGCAGGTTTAAACGGTTTGCACGTACTGCCTGGTCTTCGGCCATGACCATAACATCATCAAAAAAACGATCCACCGGTTCTTTCATTGTCAGCATATTTGCCAGGGCTGTGCTGTAATTTTGGGCCTCAATCATAGGCTGTACCTTTGCGCTTACTTCAGTCAAGGTGGTAAACAGCTCGTTTTCAGCTTCTTCAGTAAACAGGGAAGGATCAACCGTTGTTGCACTATTACCCTTGATGATATTGCGAATCCTCTTAAATGATCCTGCAAGCACGGAAAATTCATCACGGCTGCGTATGGAGTCCAGGGCCTCAATTCTGGCCAGGCAATCGGTGAGGTCATCAAAATCAACTGTTGTAGCGGCCTCTACAACCTCCTGTTTCACTCCGCTACCGGTCAAATCATTTTCAAAACGGAGCCGGATAAAAGCCATCAGTTGATCCAGTGTATCTTCCTTGGCTTCGATCTTTCCCGCATACCCGGCCAGTGCCTTATGGGCCAAGTCAATAAGGGACAGTGACAGGTTCTGACTTCGGATAATATTGATCAGTCCGATGGCCAGTCGACGCTGACCAAATGCATCCTTGTTACCGGTCGGCCGTTCGCCGATTGCAAAACAGCCGACCATGGTATCCATTCGGTCTGCCAGACCGACAATAGCTCCAAGCAGAGACTTTGGCAGCTCTCCGCCGGCGCGAACCGGCAGGTAATGTTCATGGATGGCAGCAGCCACTTCAGGTTTCTCACCGTCAAGCAGTGCATAGTCGCGACCGATAATTCCCTGCAGGGACGGAAACTCGCCCACCATCTCTGTGAGAAGATCCACCTTGGCAAGTCCGGCAGCCCGCTCCGCATCCTCTTGCAGGGACGAATCAAACAGATCGGCAAGATAGGAGGAAAGAGCAACTATACGCTCACTCTTTTGGGCCATGGTACCGAGTGTATACTGGAAGATAATCCCTGAAAGATCATCCCTACGGCTGGCCATGGTCTTTTTCTTGTCCTCGTTAAAGAAAAACAGGCCATCCTCAAGACGAGCCCGCAAGACCCGTTCGTGGCCGCTGACTGCAAGTTCTTTATCCTTGATATCCGTGTTGTTGACAGCAACAAAAACGGGCATTAATTCTCCGTTTTCATCAACAACCGGGAAGTATTTCTGGTGCTCGCGCATGGAGGTGATCAACGCCTCATCGGGCAGGGCCAGGAACTTTTCATCAAAGGAGCCGCACACACCCCAGGGAATTTCAACCAGGTTGGTTACCGTATCAATCAAACCCTCATCAAGTACTGCTGTACCACTCTCTCCAATGCGCCCGAAAACCGCCTTCTCTACCTCATCAATAACCAGTGCACGCCGTTGTATCGGATCAGCAATAACCGACTTTTTCGCCAGCAGTTCCAGGTACTGGTCATACCCCTGCACCTCCACCGGCTCCGGTGCCATGAATCTATGCCCCAGGGTCGTATTACCTGCCTGTACACTTTCAACTGAAAAGTCGACAATCTTGCCATCATACAGGGCCAGCAGCCACTGAATAGGACGGGCAAAGCTCAGGGAACTGTCGGCCCAGCGCATGGACTTGGGAAATGGAATAGAACGAAGCAGTTCATCAAGCAATTCAGGCAGCAACTCACAGGTTGCCACCCCTTTGATCTCTTCTACGGCCATCAGGTACTCTCCCTTTGGCGTATCAATGACCTGCAGATCATCAATCGCTACTCCTTTGGAACGGGCAAAGCCCATGGCTGCTTTAGTCGGATTGCCATCTGTGCCAAAGGCTGCTTTTCGTGCAGGTCCGATATGTTCCTGGCTGCGGTCCTGCTGGCTTTCCTGGAGACCGTCCACAACAAGAGTCAATCGCCGCGGGGTTCCCACCGATTGTACCCGGCCAAAACCAAGACCAAGCTCATCAAACCTGGTTTGAGCAGCCTGTTCCATAAAGGTGAGCGCGGGCTTGATATAGCCTGCAGGGATTTCTTCGGTTCCAATTTCAAAGAGTAATTGTGCCATTATAATAAAAAAAGTTAGTGGTTCCAGGTTACTGGTTCCGGGTTTCTGTCTTCTGATTTCTGTCTTCCG
>JAYEKB010000387.1:0-4456 GCA_034660835.1 Thermodesulfobacteriota bacterium | reverse complement strand
GTCTTCTGATTTCTGTCTTCCGGCTTCTGATTCAACTGAGGCAAAAGTAGAGTAGCCGTCAGCAATATTTTCCACCACCACCCGGAACCAGCCGATTGCCCGGGTATCGGCAAGCGTTTTACCAACCTGCCTGCACAGAGATTCAACCGAATCCGATCCACTTGATTTTCCGGAAATTCCCTGTTGCACCAGGCTGATCAAATCTTCAATCCAGATAAACTCGTTGAAACGGACAGCCACCCGAACGTACCCCCAACGACCCATGGATCTGGGCAGACCATCGTCGGAACAATCCGATCCGGGCAGGGTTATGGGAACATCCACTTCCATGACCAGATCATTTTCGTTGTACAGCCGACCGTGCATCCGACACTCGTACCGTTCCATACCAATGGAACCGGTAGCAGGCGCATGCTCCATGAAATAGGGAAAACCGATCTCGAGATGGGCAGCTTCCGCATTGAGCCGCTGTTTCATCTCTTCGAGAATTAGATGAAATTTCTGCAGGTTGAACTCGCCATGAAACCTGTCCAGGATCTCGACAAAACGACTCATGTGCGTTCCCTTGAACCGGTGCGGCAGGTTTACATACATGTTGACTGTGGCCACGGTCTGTTGGAGCTTCTTCTCACGATCAAGGACCGTAATGGGATAGGAAATCGTCTTGACACCGACCTTCCTGATATTGATGCACCGATCGTCGTGCAGGTTCTGGATATCTTGCATTTTCAGAAGACAGACGACAGAGGACAGAGGACAGAGGACAATGACCAGAATCGCAGAGAACTACTTAGTATGAATACTTCTGGTTTCTGATCAGTCAAGATACTTATGGACAGCGGCTTTAAGCTCATCCATGTTTGCCGATTTGACAATATATTCTTCAGAGGCCCAGGTACCGAAATCCTCTTTATATTCCTGGTAGGCAGAACTGAGAATGACAGGCAGCTCGGCATTCATCTCCTTCATCTGCCGCAACACTTCAATGCCGTTCATGCCCGGCATATTGATATCCAGGATAACCAGATCCGGCGGACCGGCCTTGAATTTCTCCAGTGCCTGCTCACCGTTAATGGCCGAGTCCACCAGGTAGCCCTCGTCTTCAAATTCTTCCCGGTACAAGAGCTGGATACCTTCCTCATCATCAACGAGCAGAATTTTCTTTTTTTCTTCCACCAAATTCCTCCTAGAGCTCTACTTCACGCAGATACCGGCAGGTATCTTCAGGGGGTATGGGATTAATATAGAAACCTGATCCCCACTCAAAACCGGCAATACTGGTCAGCTTGGGAACGATTTCAAAATGCCAGTGATAATGGCCCAGCGGCTTTGACCTGAGCGGCTGAGTATGCAGAACAAAATTATAGGGCACTCCCGGGATACAACTATCCAGACGCCTGAGAGTCTCGGAAAAAATATCGGTCAGGGCGGACAGCGATGATTCGTCCTGATCAATGTATGAGGAGTGATGTTTTCTCGGCATAATCCACATCTCAAACGGGGACCGGGGCGCAAATGGGGCCAAGGTGACGAACTTGTCATTTTCGCACACCAGCCGGATGTCCTGCTGGATCTCCTGGCGAATGATATCACAAAAAACACAACGATCTTTGTAGTTATAATAGGCCAGACTGCCCTCAAGCTCGGCAACCACCATGCGGGGCAAAATGGGCAAAGCAACAAGCTGTGAATGGGAATGTTCCAGAGATGCACCGGCTGGCTTGCCGTAATTTTTAAACACCATGACATAGGCAAAACGTTCATCATTGGACAGGTCACGGATACGGTCCCGAAAGGCCCGAAAGGTCAGGATCATCTGGTCATGGGGCAGGAATGCAAACTGATCCTCATGATTGGGGCTCTCAATAACCACCTCATGAGCACCGATACCGTTCATGCGGTCGTACAGCCCTTCCCCCTGCTTATCAAGCTCCCCTTCAATGACCAGAGCCGGATACTTGTTGGGTACAACCCGCAGCTTCCAACTGGAAGAATTCGGTCCCATCCATGGTTCGCGTCCATAGACCAGCACCTCATCGGGAGTTGTTCTCTCGTGTTCAGGGCAGAGAGGGCAGAAACCTCCCTTGGTTTTCGCTGGTTCAACCACAAAATCCGTTGGCCGTTTACCGCGTTCCCTCGCTATAATAATCCAACGGCCAAGGATAGGATCCTTACGTAATTCCGGCATATCCGTCAGCGTCCCTGGGCTTTTTCCTGCTGTTCCTGCTTGGTCTTGCAGTCTATACAGAACTTGGCTACCGGCCGCGCCTCAAGACGCTTGATACGGATCTCGTTACCACATTCATCGCAGATACCATAGGTTCCTTCATCAATCCGGACAATGGCCTCATCAATCTTATCGAGCAACTTACGTTCCCTGGTGCGCAGGCGAAGCTCAAAACTTCGATCCGACTCCATGGTTGCGCGATCATTGGGATCAGGAATATTACCATTCTGGCTGGTCATGTCTGCGAGCGTCTGCTCAACATCAGAGATGACATCCCCTTTCATCTGCTCAAGCTGTTCTCTGAATTTCTGCTGTTGTTTGCTGTCCATGATTATTCTCCGGTCATTGGTCTGCAAGCCGGTTATTGTTTTCTATACAGTTAATGAACACTATTTCAATATAGATCTGTACAACTTACTGCCCTATCTGAGGACATACCACAAAGACGGCCACTAACAAAGAAAATTTTCCGCAATCCAGCAGGTAACGATTACCTGTCCGAGCTCCTGATGAAATCTCCACTCTTGCCACCGCTTTTCTTTACCAGGCGGATATCGGAAATCTCCATTCCCTTGTCTACGGCCTTACACATATCATATATGGTCAGGGCGGAAACAGAAACAGCTGTCAAGGCCTCCATCTCCACACCGGTCCTGCCCGTAATACCGACAGTGGCCTCTATCCTGATGGTGTGAATGTCATCATGAAAAGAAAAAAAGACATCCGCCCTGGTAATTGCCAGGGGATGACACAAAGGAATCAGAGCATCCACCTTCTTGGCAGCCATGATGCCGGCGATCCTGGCTACTCCCAGAACATCACCCTTTTTCATGGTCCCGGCCCGCACCATCTCGTAGGCAGCAGGGCGCATGGTGATCCGCCCTTGGGCAGTCGCAACCCGAACGGTTTCCTTCTTAATGCTTACATCCACCATCCGGGCATTACCGGCATCATCAAAGTGAGAAAATTTTGTATCCATAGGTGTCAGTTGTCGTGTCAGGGATCAGAAGCTAAAGAAGCAACCTTCCATTCCCTAATCCCTTGTCCCTCATCCCTGCTGTTAAGCCTTTTCCTTCACTTCTTCTTTTTTCAACTTTTTAAAATGACCATGAAAAAGCCTGGAGAAAAAGCCTCCTTCTTCCTCATGGTACTGATCGTCAAACTCCTGCAGCAGTTCCTTCTGTTTTTTCGTGAGCTTGGTCGGAGTCTGGACCTGCATTTCGACAACCATGTCACCCCGACTGCCTCCCCGCAGGCTGGGAACACCTTGCCGCCGCAGGGTAAAACGTTTTCCGGCCTGAGTACCGGCTGGTATTTTCAGCTTGGCAGAACCATGGATGGTGGGGACCTCAACCTCACAACCCAGGGCTGCCTTAACCATGGGTACTGGAAAGTGCAGAAAAATAACCTGGCCATCACGCAGGAAAAACTCGTGCTCCAAAACGTGAATAAGCACGTACAGATCACCGGCAGGACCACCACGACGGCCCCCCTCACCTTCACCGGTTAACCGCATGCGGGAACCGGTATCAACCCCGGCCGGAATCTTTAGCTTAACCGTCTTTTTCCGGTTAACCAGTCCCTGGCCGTTACAATCAGCACAGGGTTCGGAAATGACTTGGCCCGATCCATGACACTGGGGGCAGGTTGCACTGACCTGAAAAAAGCCCTGGGAACGAATAACCTGACCACGTCCATTACAGGTTGGGCAGGTCTGAGGTTTATGGCCCGGGCGGGCCCCCGAACCTTCACAGGTCCAGCAGGTCTCACGTTTGGTTATTTCGACCTCCTTTTCAATGCCATGCACAGCATCCATAAAGGAGATCTCCAGATCATAGCGCAGATCATCGCCCTGCACCGGCGCATTGGGATCGCGCCTGCGGGACCTGCCGCCAAAGCCAAACAGATCGCCGAACATCTCATTGATATTGGAGAAAATATCACCCGCATTACCGGGTCCTGAATAGCCGGTATTCTTTAATCCCTCATGACCATAGGTATCATAAATCTGCCGTTTCTGCTGATCACTGAGTACTTCGTAGGCCTCGGCAGCTTCTTTGAAAGATGCTTCCGCCCCTGCATCACCTGGATTGCGATCAGGGTGAAACTTCATGGCCAGTTTACGGTAGGCTTTTTTTATAACCTCACCGTCGGCATCCCGCGATACTTCCAGGATCTCATAATAACATCTAATCATAACTACTCAATGACCTGCCTATGCGTGGTCTT
>JAYEKB010000386.1:0-8204 GCA_034660835.1 Thermodesulfobacteriota bacterium | reverse complement strand
CCGAGGGATTTTAAGTCCCTTGCGTCTACCAGTTCCGCCATCCGGGCTAAACTGACATTACTTTACACACATGATATTTGTTTGTCAATTAATGCAATGACAAACAGTTCCAACGGCTTAAAGCTGGTAAAAAGTCACTCTGATATGCTATGTTTCTGGTAGGTTCGTGCGACTGCATTCGGACAGAAACAGACCCTTACTGGGAAATATGCGTAAATTCATCCTGTTCATAGCCCCTCTTTTGCTGATTTTGTTCTTGGGCCCAATCGGTTATATGCTGCTTGAGAACACCAGCTTTTTTGACGGGCTGTACCTCACTGTTATTACCATTACCACTGTCGGCTATGGCGATATTGTGCCCATTCATCCTGAAGGCCGGTTGTTTACCGTGTTTCTGGTGTTTGCCGGGGTTGGCTATGTGATGTATGTTTTTAGTCAAATAACCGAGGCCATGGTTGAGGGGGGATTGCAGAAAATTGTTGAGAGGAGAAAAATGGACAAAAAAATTGCCAAGCTGCAAGAGCATTATATCGTCTGCGGTTTTGGCCGCATCGGCCTGGAAATCTGCTCTATTCTCAAGGAAAACAACCGTCCTTTTGTGGTGATTGAAAGGGATGAAGATGTGGTTAAGGAAATTGAACGGCTGGGTTATATCGAATTGGTGGGAGATGCCTCTGATGATGATATACTACTGGCAGCCGGTATCGAACGGGCCCGCGGCTTGATTGCCGTGGTCGGTACGGATGCGGATAACCTCTATATTACCCTGACAGCACGTGGCCTGAACCCTGACCTGTTTATCATGGCCCGTTCCAGTGGTGACCGTGGTGTTGCCAGGAAACTGAATAGGGCCGGGGCCAGCAGGGTAATCTCGCCTTATTCCATCGGGGCCCGCAGGATGGCACAGCTTATTATTCGGCCCACAGTTATGGATTTTATCGATCTGGCCATGCATGCCGATGAACTTGGACTGTTCATGGAAGAATTTGTTGTCAGTGATAAGGCTCCTTTTGCCGGCAAAAGATTGATAGAATCCGGACTTAGGAAAAAATATAACGTGATTGTGATTGCCATCAAACGAGGCGATGAACCCATGATCTTTAACCCCAAAGCGGACGTATTTATCCTGGCTGGAGATATTTTGATCGTTCTTGGCAACAGCGATAATATTGCAGCCCTTGAAAAGGTTATTTAGTTCAGGCAGACTTCAGTCGGGCAGGGTACCTACCGTCTGGCCCGGATATTTCACAAGTCGAGGCGGCTGCAGATGCGCTGAGCGCCTGAGTAAGCAGGTAAGCGAAGACTCCGATAGTCGCCTATGGTTACTCAGGCAGCGACAAAGCAGGTGCGGCTGTATCGGCTTGCCTCTGGTGAACATTTTGTTAGCCATTGGGAGCCTGTTAATATCCTATATTATAACGAAAATTAACATGTTACGTGCTGGCAAGCAAAATGTTCATGAAATATCCGGGCTATCCTGCCATGACAATACAGTCCAGCATTTCTCGTACCGCCTGGTCAAGTCCCACATAAACCGCCCGTGTGATTACGGCATGGCCAATGCTTAATTCTTCAATAAAGGGCAGGGCGGCAATCCTGGTGGTGGTCCGGTAGTCAAGCCCATGACCTGCATTGACCCGCAGGCCTGATTCAAAGGCCAGTTCTGCAGATTGTTCAATCAGACGGAATTCTCTGTCTTGCTCTTTCTCGATTTCTGCGTCACAGTAGCGGCCGGTGTGAAGTTCCACAAAGGTTGCGCCGACTTCAAGCGCTGCCTCTATCTGAGTGGCATCGGGATCTATAAAGATGGAGACCGGGATACCGGCTTTGCTCATCTTCTTTATTGTTTTGTTCAGTTTTTTTTCATTGCCAATTACGTCCAGGCCACCTTCGGTGGTCAATTCCTGACGTTTTTCCGGAACAAGGGTGATCATGTCCGGTTTGATGTCAAGTGCGATATCTATGATCTCTTTTGCTGCAGCCATTTCCAGGTTCAGCTTGGTTTTGACGGTCCGGCGCAGCAGCAAGACGTCACGATCCTGAATGTGGCGTCGGTCTTCTCGTAAATGGACAACTATTCCTTTTGCCCCGGCAAGTTCGCAGATCCCGGCAGCAAGCACGGGATCCGGTTCCGTGATTCCACGGGCCTGCCTGATGGTGGCCACGTGATCAACATTTATGGCAAGATGCGGCATGGTTGTTCTCCTTGGCTGTGTATGAATAATTTGTTGTAAGAGTTGTTGTTCCTTTTCCCACATGACCAAGGCCTGACGGCTGGACTGTTCATGGTCATAGCCCAGCAGGTGCAGAGTGCCGTGAATGATAAGTTCGGTGATCCGGCGATGCAGGGAGATATTATTTTTCGCGGCTTCATTCAGAGCGGTTTCAACTGAGATGAGAATATCACCGAGTTCATTACCGGCCAGTTCCGGGGGAAGACCTGCGTAGAGCTCAGCAGCTGGAAAAGAGAGCACATTAGTCGGCCCCTTTTTGTTGCGATAGGTAAAGTTATACTCGGCCATGGACTGGTCGTCCATAAATACGATACTGAGCCGGCGGTCAGCCTGATCAAGCAGGTCAAGCAATCGGTTGCTGCGATCCTGTAACAGGTCATCGTTTAAGCAAAAGCGATGCCTGTCAACGGTAAAAATAAAGTTGATCGCCATTTACCCACGGCCTGTAAATGATTTTTTTTTTGCACCACTGTCCTGCTGTTCATAGGCCTGGATGATTTCCTGGACCAGAGGGTGGCGGACAACGTCGCTGCGGGAAAACTGTCTGAACTTGATGCCGCTAATGCCCTTTAAGATTCGCTTTGCCTCAACCAGTCCGGAAGGGTTGCTGCCGGGCAAATCAATCTGGGTAATATCACCGGTGATTACTGCCCGGGAATCAAAGCCAATCCTGGTCAGGAACATCTTCATCTGTTCACGGGTAGTATTCTGGGCTTCATCCAGGATGACAAAACCATTATTCAGGGTTCTCCCCCGCATGAAGGCCAGTGGCGCAATTTCAATAACACCGCGCTCCACCAGTTCCCTGGTCCTTTCCACTCCCAGCATGTCATGCAAGGCATCGGTTAAGGGGCGCAAATAGGGGTCGACTTTCTGGGCCATGTCACCGGGCAGGAAACCAAGCTTTTCTCCAGCCTCAACAGCTGGTCTGGTCAGAATGATGGTTCGTACCTGTTCAGCAGCCAATGCCGATACCGCCATGGCAACGGCAAGATAGGTTTTGCCGGTACCTGCCGGGCCGATTCCAAACACGATATCGTTGTTGCGAATAGCCTCGATATAGCGTTTCTGGTTAACACTTTTGGGTGAAATAACCCGGCTTCTGGCGGTAATATATACCTTGTCCAGAAAGATTTCTTCCAGCCGGGTGCGGGGAGACGATTCAAGAATTTTCAAGCCAAAGGCAATGTCCTGGCTGAAGACGGGGTAGCCCTTGCGGACCAGCCCGTAGAGCTGTTCCAGTAGGGAAACGGCAAGTTCTACGGAATGGGTCTTGCCTTGGACCTGCAGGGAGTTGCCCCGAGCATTGATCTGAACACCCGCGGCCTGCTCTACGGTGTGCAGATTACGGTTCAGGTCACCAAACAGGACCTGGGCAATGGAGTAATCTCCAAATTCCAGGTCCCGGCTTGTTTCATTGTTCAGGGTGACAGAGGTTTTCAATTGGAAGGTGCCGGTTCAGCCTTGGCCATTTCCTGCTCAACCATCTGCTGGATGACATCAGGGCCACGGCTTTTGACCCGGCGTCCGTTGATAAACAGGGTCGGGGTGCCGCTGACATCAGCCTGACGGGCAGATGCAAGGTCTCTGGCAAGTTTGTGTTTGGTCTCCGGACTGTTCATATCCTTTTTGAATTTATCCATGTCCAGTTTGATACTCTCGGCTGCTTGATCAATGGTTTCCTTGTTCAGCTTAGGAGTTGCAAACAGCGCATCATGCATTTGCCAGAATTTACCCTGGTTTTGGGCGGCAATGGCTGCAAGAGCAGCTGTTTCAGCCATATTATGCATGCGCAGAGGAAGATGTTTGAAAACAATTTTTATTGATTCAGGATTTTTTTCGAGCACCTGCTCGAGCAGCGGCTGAACTTTGCCGCAGTAAGGTCATTGGAAATCCGAGAACACGACCATGGTTACCTGGGCATTCTCCTTGCCGAGAAAAGGCGATCCGGTAATGTCGATATTCTGGGTGAACGAGACGTCAATGGCTGTATAGGTATTGTTGTCATCCACCAGGTAAAGCATTTCCCCGCGAGGAGCGATATCAATGGCTATAGTGGACTTGTCGACTTTGATGGTTCCCATTTCTTTGCCATCCACAGCATAAATATGAACTTTGCCGTCATCGCCAAGCACATAGACCAGTTTGTTGTCTAATGACTGGGCAAAATCAAGGGGTTTTGTACTGAGTTTCCAGCTGGTTTTGACCGACCAGTCAAGAGCGCCGATGTCTTTTGCAGGCGGTGTAGCCGCTAGGACCTGGCCTGGTAACAGGAGTAGTCCGCATAGAATGAGTGTATGTTTCATGTTCTGATTCCTGAGATTAGTTTTCTGTGATTGGTTAATAAAAATCAATTGGTAATGACAAATACTATACTCTCAGGATTAGTTATGTGCAAGCAGACCAGGATAGTTTTTTGAACCACTTCGTGGGGCATGGAGCTGTTTGTAACGCATACCATTATAAGAACCTCTCAGCCGTTATTTCGACTTTGATTGTCAGTTTTATGGTGTAACTGCCAAACCTTTTCACTTGTAACTTCTCAAATTGATTGAATATGCTATTTTTTTGGCTAAAGCGTCCCTTGACTAAGGCACAATAATTGATTATTTATGAAAGATTAGCGCGAGAGTGGCGGAACTGGTAGACGCACTGGATTTAGGATCCAGCGCACCGAGTGCATGGGGGTTCAACTCCCCCCTCTCGCACCAGCAGTTTTGCCGGCTGAAATGTGTTGAGGACGAACAAAATCTGCCCAACAGGCAGCAATTTGAAGAAAAGGAATTTGAGTCAATGGATATTGTAGTTGAAAGTGTAAGTGAGCTGACCCGGAAGGTAACCATTACCCTGCCTGCGAAAAATGTCCGCAAGGCGCTTGATAAATCCTACAAAAAGTTGAAAAAGGATGTCACACTCAAGGGCTTTCGCCGGGGCAAGATTCCCATAGCCGTGCTGGAGAAGAATTTCGGTGAGAAGGTGCAGGCCGAGGTCGGCGAAAAAATGGTCCAGGAGACCTATTTTGATGCCATTGAAGAAGAAGGTATTGATCCGGTTGTCCATCCCGAGATTACTGAGACCAACTTCGGTGATGACGGTACCTTCATGTATGTTGCCATGCTGGATGTCAAACCGGAGATTGATCTGAAACAGCACAAAGGGCTGGATATTGAAAAACCGGTTACCGATGTTACCGACGGTGAGATTGACGAGGAAATTGAGAACCTGCGCCGCAGTCAGGCCGCCCTGCGCTCAGCCGCTGATGACCACGGAATTGAAATGGACGATATTGCCATTGTTGATTTTCAGGGTTTTCATAATGGCAAGGCCATGAAAGAGGTCCATAATGAAGATTATTCCGTTGATGTGGGCACAAAACGTCTTGGTGAAGAATTTGAAGAGAAACTGCTGGGCATGAAAAAGGGTGAGACCACCCTCTATGAAATAGATTTTCCTGCCGAGTATCCAAATCCGGTTCTGTCCGGCAAGACGGTTGAGTTTAAAGTTGACGTCAAGGATGTCAAAGAGCGGATCAAGCCGGAGCTTGATGACGAGTTTGCCAAGGACATTGATGAGGCTCATGAAACTTTGGATGATTTGCACAAGGCGATTGGTGCGGAACTCAGGGAGAAAAAAGAAAAAGCCCTTGAGGGCGATCTCGATGACCGCATTATGCACAAGCTGATAGAACTCAACGAGTTTCCAATTCCGGAACGGCTGGTAGCGTACGAAATCCAGGAGATGATCAAGCAGACCGAAGAAAATCTGAAGCGCAGTGGTATGACCCTGGAATCGGCTGGAATTAAGATGGAAGACCTGGTTGAGCAGAACCGCGAAGTAGCTCAAAAGCGTGTACGGGGAGATTTCCTGCTGAAAAAAGTTGCCGAGATCGAAGAAATCAAACTGGCAGATGAAGACATTGAACGGGGCTACCAGCGCATCGCCGGTGAGTACAATATGTCCGTTGCCGAGGTGAAAGGGTATTTCAAGCGAAGGGAAGAGGTTTTGCCCTTTTTAAATGAGTTGCTCAACGAGAAGATCCTTCAGTTCCTGCGTGCTGAGGCAAACATGATAGAAGTTGCAGCTGAAAGCGGGGAAGCTGAAGCGGAAGAGAGGAGTTGACCATGAATCTTGTTCCAATGGTTGTTGAACAGAGCCCCCGGGGTGAGCGGGCCTTTGATATTTATTCACGGCTGCTGAAGGAACGTATTATTTTCCTTGGTTCGCCTGTTAACGATGATGTTGCCAGCGTGATTATTGCCCAGTTATTGTTTCTTGAGGCGGATGATCCGGATAAGGACATTACCTTTTATATTAACTCACCAGGCGGTTCCGTGACTGCCGGGCTGGCCATCTATGATACCATGCAGTATATACGCTGTGATGTTGCCACCCTGTGTATGGGTCAGGCCGCCTCCATGGGTGCCTTGCTGCTTGCAGCCGGAGCAAAGGGGAAACGGTTTTCCCTGCCCAACTCCCGGATCATGATTCACCAGCCCATGGGCGGTTTCCAGGGGCAGGCGACAGATGTTGATATTCATGCCAGAGAGATTCTGCGCATGCGCAGCGACTTGAATAAAATTCTGTCCCAGCACACTGGCCGGACAGTTAAAAAAGTACAAAATGATACTGAGCGGGATAACTTCATGAGTGGTGAAGAGGCCAGGAAATACGGTTTGATCGACAAGGTGTTGAATCGTCGTGAAGATCCTGTGGAGGAGAAGTAGTCATGAGTGACGATTACCAGGATGAGCAGACCATTTCCTGTACCTGTTCATTTTGTGGAAAAAACCAGGAAGAAGTCAGCAAACTGATCGCTGGTCCCAATGTGTATATCTGTGATGAATGCGTTGATCTCTGCAACGAGATTGTCATTGATTCTGTTGATGAGGTGAGCGCTGAGGATATGTCTCCCGGACTTCTGAAGCCCAAGGAGATCAATGAACACCTTAATGATTATGTTATCGGCCAGGAGCATGCCAAGCGGGTGTTATCTGTTGCCGTTCATAATCATTACAAGCGCATCGAATCTTATGCCGACGGCCCGGCCGGTGATGTTGAGCTGCAGAAATCAAATATTATTCTGATAGGCCCCACCGGCAGCGGCAAGACCTTACTTGCCCAGACCCTTGCCAGGGTTTTGAACGTACCGTTTACCATTGCCGATGCCACTACGCTGACTGAGGCCGGTTATGTGGGCGATGATGTGGAAAATATCCTGGTCGCCCTGCTGCAGGCAGCCGATGATGATATAGAGCGGGCAGAGCGTGGCATTATCTATATCGATGAGATAGATAAAATTGCCCGTAAATCTGATTCAGCCTCTCTGACCCGTGACGTTTCAGGAGAGGGTGTACAGCAGGCCCTGCTGAAGATTATCGAGGGAACTATAGCATCGGTTCCGCCCAAAGGTGGGCGAAAACATCCTCAGCAGGAGCTGGTGCGGATAGATACAACCAATATCCTGTTCATTGTTGGTGGTGCCTTTGTCGGCCTGGACAAGGTGATCAAGCGGCGTTCCGGAACCAAGGCCATTGGTTTTGGTGCCAAGGTCGTAGGTGATCCCAAGAAGAGTATGGGGGAGATCCTTGCCGGTATTCAGCCGGAAGACCTGCTCAAGTTCGGCTTGATTCCAGAGTTGGTCGGCCGTCTGCCGGTCATTGCCACCATGGAAGAACTTGTCGAGGAAGACCTGATCCGTATCCTCAAGGAACCTCGGAATGCATTGACCAAACAGTATATGAAACTGTTTGAGTTTGAGGGTATTACCCTGCGCTTCACCGAAGGTTCGCTGGAGGCAATCGCTAAAAAGGCTATGGCCCGGAAATCCGGTGCCCGAGGCCTGCGCTCGGTCATGGAAGAGGCTATGCTTGATGTGATGTATGAACTGCCCTCGGATGAGCATGCAACGGAATGTGTCATCAACGAGCAGGTAATTACCAAGGGTGAGTATCCGCTTGTCCTGTACGATAA
>JAYEKB010000385.1:0-8383 GCA_034660835.1 Thermodesulfobacteriota bacterium | reverse complement strand
AAGCTATAGTTGCCTATGCTTATTCAGGTAGCGACAAAGCAGGTGCGGCCGCATCGGCTTGCCTTCGGTGAACACTTTGCAAATTTCTAAAAAGAGATAGGATTGAAATTATCACCAAAAAATCCGCATGTTATGATGCCTTAAACAAAGTGTTCATGAAATATGCGGGTTAGCGGGTTCCTCTGTCTTACGGACAAAACCGAGTTGTTCCATTTTCTGGATGAAATCATCATCTACTTTTAAGTTCTCAACCATTTGCAGCCTCCTACGTGCTGTAAATTCGTATCTGCTTTGCTCTTTTCTCAGATACCTGTTTGTCAGCTATTAAATGACCTACCAGAGTAAACAGGTTCTCTCTCAGTTTGTCGGACAACTCGCATGTATTGATTACTTCCATAACTGTCAGAATTCCTTGTTTCGTTGCTTTTCGTTTCATGCTTCCCCCTCTGTGTCAATGTCTGTAGTTGAGTCCAGATGCCGTGTTACCACACCGGCCATGCTCCAGAGCAGGTTTACTAAAATCAACAGAGATACAGCTCGAGAGTGTGATATAGTATTCAAGAGGAAGAAAAAAAATCAAAGCCGGTTCCGCAATTTCATTTCAAACGTTTTCGTTTCTGTTCTTTCCAGAAAATATCCTGGCTACAGCTCTGTCAAAGTGAATAGGTAGTCGCACGACCCTGCCTGCTTTGTTCTGGAACAAGAGGTGTTTTTTCTCAAACCCGTGCAGGAAGAGATTCCTGGTAATCTGGACGTCCTTGGTGCAGTACTCGGTAATTTCTTGTATTTTTCCCTGTTTAAACCATTGCAGGGCCTGCAGTCCATCTCCACTTTTTTTGATTCCCAAGGTATGTTCGGCCAGACGATCCAGGCTGAGCCGGTAACCTAACTGATTTGTGATCTCTTCCAGGATGTCCAGCGACGGCAGTGCAGAGAGATTGCGATTAGTGTATGCGGATAACACTTTGTTATCAAATCGTTTATTGTTAAATCCAATTACCAGGTCCAGCCCGGATAACCGCTCAATCAGCTGGTCGATGCGATCTTCTTCAAAGCTCAAGAATCGGTCTTCAGCCGAAAGATAGAGTACTGCCACACTGATGCGCATTCTGTCGGCCCGGTGCCAGCCACCGACTTCCCTGGCTGACAGTTGTGTTTCCACGTCAAATACCCCGTAATTGTCGGGTAATTCGATCTTCCGCTTATTGTTAAGAGTAGCTGTCGTAAAAAGATTCTTCTGTTTCTGCAGGCGTGTCTTTGATCGTAAGGATGGGGCAGGTTTTTCACTATTGTTGAGCAATAAATCAAGGATGTGTAGACAGGATGATTTGTCAATGGGACGATTGCCGGAGCCGCATTTTGGAGAATGGACGCAGGAAGGGCAGCCGGTTTCACAGGGACATTCTTTGACAATCCGGCGCGTTTGTTCCAGCAGTTTTCTGGTAAGGGAAAACCCTTTTCTGGTCAGGCCGACTCCGCCTGTATATCCGTCATAAATAAATACTGCTGCTCCTTCAAGCTGATCATGCCAGGGGTGGGAGATACCGCCGATATCATTACGGTCGCAGAGAACCAGAAGGGGGAGTATCCCGATCACCGTATGTTCCATGGCATGAATACCACCCATGAAGTGTTCAAGGTTCTGTTCACTTTTTTGCCGGATCCACTCCGGAATTTCAATCCATAGGCCTTCTGTCTCAAAGACCTGTGGCGGCAGTTCCAAAGGAATGCGTGCAATTACTTTTTGACTGCCGATCAGGATTTTCCAGTAGCCGGAAATTGTTTCCGTCACCCGCAGGTTCCCGAAGTGAACCCGGGTGCAACCGCAGTCAGTGGTAGACAGGATCTGCAGGATCTTGGTTTCTTTGGTGGACACAACCCTGGTGAAATAATGGGCATTGACAGGACTGACAATGATTTCGTGGGATTCCAGGTCCAGGCTGTCTACATGATAACTTTCAGCCCGGTGCAGGTAAATGGCACCTTGATGGCATTCTTTTAGAGCTCGGAAACCATCTATTTCACCCAGCAGTTTCCGGTCACTGTCGGTGAGGATTGAATACCTGGTTCCACCGCCTCTTAAATTAATCAGTCTTTGAGGATATTTTCGGGCTGCAAACCAGGTGTTGCCGCTTGCAGACTGCAGTAGATGACCTTCAGCGGCAAGTTGTTCAAGCCGGGGAATATAGTCTTTGATGTCAAAAGAGCCGTCATCAACTGCCAGCGGTGCTTCGGCGGCCATGCAGACCAGGTGTGCCTTCATGATGGAAGAATTCTGAGGATTCAACACTACCGGTTCAACGTCGCGCTCAAAAAAGTCGTCCGGATTGCGCATGAAATGCTGGTCCAGGGCATCTTCATGGCCGATCAGCACCACAAGGGATTCCTGCATGGAGCGACCTACTCTTCCTGCCCGCTGCCAGGTGGCCATCATGGAGCCGGGATAGCCGACTAATATACAAATATCAAGGTTGCCGATATCAATGCCGAGTTCCAGCGCAGATGTTGAAATAACACCAAGCAGGCTGCCGTCTGCCAACTGAAGTTCAATATCACGCCTGTCCTCGGGCAGAAATCCTGCCCGGTAGGAGGCAATGCATCCCTTACGTTCTTGTAACCTGCGTTCAGTCCACATGGTGATCAACTCTGTCATTTTACGGGATTGGGTATAGACAATAGTGCGCAGGTTCCGGTGTACTGCGGCTTGCAGCAGCATGGAGGCCGTTGCCGAAGCTGATTCCAGGGGGTTAAGCAGGGTGATGTGGCGTATTGGTCGTGGTGCTCCGGACTCGGTGATCACCTTGACAGGGGCATCTAACAGGTTGTTTCCCAGTTCTTCCGGGTTGCCGATAGTTGCCGATGACAGCAGAAAAATGGGATCACTGCCGTACAGCCTGCAGGTCCGTTTCAACCGCCTGATCACCCAGGCCATGTGGGAACCGAATACACCCCGGTAGGTGTGGACTTCATCCAGGATTACATGGCTGAGATTGGAAAACAGGTGAGCCCATTTGTCCTGGTAAGGGAGCAGGGAGAGGTGCAGCATGTCGGGATTGGTGATCAGGATTCCGGGCAGGTTTTCCCGGATTTTTTTGCGCATGTACGCGGTTGTGTCACCATCATACACGGCAGCAAGGTGTCTGCCCCCGGCAGCAAATCGGTCAGGCAACAGTTCACCCATTGCATTGATGGTTTTGAGCTGGTCCTGGGCCAGGGCTTTAAGCGGAAACAGGTACAGGGCTCTGGCATTGGGGTTGGTGATCAGCTCTGTGAAAACCGGTAGATTATAGATAAGGCTCTTGCCGCTGGCCGTGGGCGTAGCTACCAATACGTTGTAGCCACTCGTGATATGACTGATGGCCTCTTCCTGGTGAGAGTACAGTGTATTAATGCCGATACTGTTGAGCATTTTTTTCAGCTCAGGCAGCAGTTGGTCCAGGGAGCGCATATTTGCTTCTGCCGGCTCCAATATCTTATGTTCCACTACCTGTGGGCCGAACTTGTCAGAACTGCACAGGGCAGAGATATACTCGCTGACAGATCCGAAATTGCCCTTTATAACAACCATGCTGCTCTTTGCACAGGCTGTAATGAAGCTTTAAAACTGAGAAGTGGTTGTTTAGGGTTTCTAATTTGGACCATATATTTTATTATCTTTTTTGTACTTGGAATAACCTAAACTTATTCAATATGAACAGATGATAACCGTTGCAACCTTAGGGCCTGAAAACTCCCATGCCTGGCAAGCTGCATCCCTGTATGCTCCAGATGCTGAACTTACAATATACCCCCACACCAGTGCGCTGATTGACGGGTTTATCAAAGGCGAATACCAGTTTGCCATTATTCCTGTCTATAATACCCGTGCAGGGGAAAATAAAAAGTTTTTCCGACTGTTCGACCGTATCAAAAAGGGCTGCTGGATTGATAATATTGTCCTGCCGGCAAATCTGTCCCTGGGTACTTTTACTCCTGACAGCAGACTGGATGATCTCGATGTGCTGGTTGGCAAGCGGTCCGTCTTCCGCCAGAGTGGAGAGTATATCGGCGATACCTTACCTGATGTTGCCCTGTTAAGCGTCCATGATCTTGATCAGGCTATCATCCGTATTTCCGAGCAGGAGCAAAATCGGCATGGTGTCATTGGGACGGAAGAAATGCTCAAGGCCCACGGTCTGCATATTCTTGAGCGTGAAGTGGCGCCTCACAACCGTACCCGTTACGCCGTGCTGGGACCGGATCTTGCCGTTCCAACGGGTTACGATGCTACGGCCTTTATCACCAAACCCCTGGATGACAGGGTGGGTATGTTGGTTGATATACTGGGTGAGTTTTCCAATCGAGGAATCAATATTCTTGATATGCGTTCGGAAAGTGACATCAAAACCCAGAAGCTGCAGATCTATATTGAGGCAGAAGGGCATATCCAGGATAAGGTAATGAGCGGTGCCATTAACCATATTGAAAATCGGATCATCGGTCAGGAAAAATCCATCCGTTTACTCGGCAGTTTTCCCCGGGTTGATATGCGGACCAAATACATTAAATCGTTTGGTTTTGTCGGTACCGGTGATATGAGTAAATGGTTTGCTGACCGTTTGGAAAACGAGGGATACCGTATCTTTATGTCCGGTCGCAGTACCGAATTGAGACCGGAGGAGATGATTCCGCAAGTTGATGTGGTGGTGATCTGTGTACCTATTTCGGCAACCGCTGCCACTGTAAAAGAATACGGCCCGCTTATTGAAGACGGCAAGGCATTAATCCTGCTGGCCGGAGAATCGGAAACTACCCTGAATACCGCCCTTGAGGTAACCGGCATCGGAGTGGAAGTTATGTTGGTGCATAACCTGTGGGGGCCGCAGGCCGCAACCATGAAGGACAAGAATGCCATTGTTGTCCGCACCATGCGCAGCGGCCGGTTTTGCAGTGAGTTTGAGGCATTCCTTTACAAACACGGGGCGGATATCTTCCAGGATGCAGCAAGCAAGCATGACCTGCTCATGGGAATCGGCCAGAAACTGCCCACTCTAATCTCTGTTGCCCTGGCCATGACCCTGGATGCAAACAACATCACAGCCGATGATATTGCCAGTCACTGCACACTTACCTCCCTGTATCCGATCCTTGCCATGGCCCGAGTTCATTCACAGAATCCAAGGACCTATGCAGAGATTATGGCCACATCCGGAGACAGTCGTAAAATTGTCCATGATTTTGCCTCCAACCTGGAGCGTGTCATTGCCATGGCAGACAAAGCAGGAATTGCAGAACTCTGTGAATTGATGGATCTGAATTCAGTCCACTTGACTACGGAATTCCTTGATGCCCGCATGAACCAGGCCAAGGCCGTGGATAAGATACTTGGCCGGATGATTTGATTTAGATGGGGCCAGGTTGACCAGTGGCTTATTCGTGGTTACCTTGAGCCTATGAAAAAGAAATCAAGTCCCAAGGTTTTTTTGGTTGTCCTGTTTATTGCCTGGTGTGCGCTGGCCTTTTTTCGCACTATGGGCGGGACAGGATACTCATGAAACTCGCCATGGCTTCCCCGGTCCGGCGGAGCACAATGTGACGTACCTGCTGCTTTCAAATAATTTTCTATTTTTTTCTATATAAGGAGTTGTAATCACGATGTTAGAACGAGCACTTGCCTATCTTGCGGAAAAACACAGCTGCCCTCACTGCAAACAGGAACTTACCCTGTGCCATGCACCCCCCATGCACATAGGAGACGGTCTCGGCTGGGGGGCGGAATTTCTTTTTGTTTGTCTTAATGATGAATGCTCTCTCTTTGTCAACGGCTGGGAATTTATAGAAAATCAGTACGGTCACGTGGGCTCTTACCGGCATATGGAAATACCCAACAGTAAAGAGAGTTATAATATGATGGTGGCGGGCAAGGGTGCCTTTACCGGCAGTATTGTCGATGTGGAGGCGCTTAAAAAACAAAACGCCAGGTATAAGGACGAAAAAGAAGCAGTAGCAAAACTTGACGGCTGTCTTGAAGAGCACGACCTGGAACCGGTACTTTTCCTGCTCACAGATAATGCCGCCTCTATAGGTGATCGCAAGCGGGCGGTAAAACTGCTGGTTCCCTTAAATGACCTTGCCTGCATAGAACCCTTAAGAAATCATGATTTTGGTGACAATCATCTGGAGCAGGACATCAATATGGCCATCAGTAAAATCCTGGCTGAGCATTTTCTACGGGAGTGCCCCTATTGTGCTGAACTGGTCAAGGTACGCGCTAAAATATGCAAGCATTGTCAAAAGGAGCTTGCTGATGTGTAGTTTGTAGTTAAATGACTTTACGCTTGCCAAAACACTCGTTAGCGGGTATAAAAACCGCGTCTGTGGTGAGCGTAGCTCAGCTGGTGGTAGCACCGGGTTGTGGCCTCGGAGGTCGTGGGTTCAAGTCCCATCGTTCACCCCATAAACATTCAAGGCGTTTCAGGTTGTTGGCTTGAAACGCCTTTTTTGTTTTTTCAACCCTTCCCATGTCGATTATTTATTGTTGACCCTCTTGAACTGAATTATTGTACTGCGTTATCACTGAATTTCCCCAGGGCACCGGTCATTTTTTCAAACGCTTTGTCCCGGTCCGCAATACCGTGTCGTTTGGCCAGCCAGGCCGGGTCGTTATAACCCAGGGTCACGTTACCTTTTTCGTCTTCCCAGATCAGAACCTTGAGCGGCAGGTCTATACCGATAGTCTGGTTGCTCTGCATGAGCTGAGTTCCAAGCTTTGGATTGCCGAAAATGAGCAGTTCGGTAGGTCGCAGTGTTTCGCCGGATTGTATTGCTGCTGCAGCATGATTGACCCGGGCAGCGACAGTGAACCCTTTGTCCTTAACAATTTTTTCAAACCGATCCATGGTCTCTTTAACACTGTGGCTGCTGGATTTAGTGATCATCCCCTCTGCTGCCAGAGCTGCTGTAGTGGAGAGAAAGAACATGGCGAGTACAATAATGAATCTTTTCATGGTAAACTCCCTGTTTTGGTGTTGATAAGAATGATATTGATATCACAATATATTGTTTGCCAAATAATTACCATAAAAAGTGATTATAGTAATTAAATCTATTAAAGTTCAATAATTAATTGATACTATGGTCGTTATGTATCGGCATTTAGAATATACTTTATCCTACTGGATTTCATCCTTTTGATGCGCTACAATTGAGTGATGTCTCACAGGCTATACCACACCACTGGAGCTGAGCCGACATGCCGGACGGAAAAAAAACAACCAGGTCTTCTGAATCAATCATTGACAAGCAGAAAGATCGGCAGGAAAAGTTAAAAAATGCTCACCAGGCACGCGAACGTAGGAGACGTGTAGAAAAGATATATCAGAGAGATATTTTCAAATGGTGCACAGGTTGTGTGGCAAGAGTGGGGGAAATTCTATCTGCAGCTAAAAAGAAAGTTACAAAGGCAATGAGGGATTAGGCCGCATTATACTACCAATCCTGATTTCACCTTATAAGCTTATTTAAGGATCGTGTTTCAGCAATACTATACCAGCCATATTGCTTGTCGGCTCTTCATTCTCTTTAATTGTATTTTTGTTCCATCCTAATAATTCACTGAGTTTATTGAAGTTTACCCCCAGACCGGACATCGAGGGGCAAGCTTTTTTCGGGTATCTGCACTTTCCTGAATTTGTGATAACCGGACATGCGTTATGCTTTTCACAAAAGATCTGCTTGCATGAACCAGCGGCTATTGCCATAGAACCTATGTAGCCATTATTAATTGCAAAATACTTCATTGCAGATGCTGTTTCATGGAGCAGGGACAAAACTTCATTTCTTTCATTGCCAAATAGAACACTGGTAGGAATTTCAAATTTGAATATCAGCGCTGAATGGTAGGTAGAAAGAATGTCTTTGAATTTATTTGAACTCATAACAAAAGGAGGACAGCTTGGAGCTGATCCATAACCGGGACATCTATCATTTTTGCATATTTCGGCAAATTGCTCTTCTACTGATATTTTAGATGATGGGATAATTCTAACATCACTTACGCCCAGTTTTTTGCAATATTCAATTAGTGAATCCTGAATGGATGTTTTTCTTGTCATTCCATTGCACTCGATACTTTTTCTCCGTTTTACCGTTGGTGATAAAGGATTGGCCTTGCCTCCCGCATGGAACTTCAGGGTATCTACTCCTATCCGATTAAGAGTACTGCAATCATAACGACTTTCTGCGTAAATCTTACGCCTAAGTGTAACAATTATATTTGTTCCTACAGAACAAGAGGTTCCAGCTATTCTGATAATCTCTACGGCGATTGAAAGCAATGGAAACTTCCGCCTTGCTGGATTTTGTAATTGTTGAGTCCCTGCTTTTCAATCAAAGTACGACAGGA
>JAYEKB010000384.1:0-8475 GCA_034660835.1 Thermodesulfobacteriota bacterium | reverse complement strand
GTCGCATCGGCTTGCCTTCGGTGAACACTTTGCAAATTTAAAGTAGGGAATAATGCGCAATTTTATCATATGATTTACAGAGGTTACCTTAAAATGAGCAAAGTGTTCATGAAATATGCGGGCTAATATGGGCAATGGCGCCCGCGGTGCGCAACGTGGGCCGGTCGCATTACGGGCCAGTCAAGCCGAGTACTCTCCCTGGGGAGCTCTCACCATGGCGCATACTGGCACCATGGTTAACCCTTTTTCAGATATGACCATCGTCGACTACGGTGATGCTCCCCATGACCCCTTGAGTACGATGCGGACAAATGAAGGTGTTCGCGCCATCGTGAGGGAAATTACGGAAGTAAAACGGAAGGATGGCAGTCACGTTATTCCTTTTATTATCGGTGGTGATCACTCACTGGCATACCCTGATATTGCCGCAGTTACTGATGTTTACGGCAAAGGCAAGGTGGGCGTCATCCACTTCGATGCACACTTTGACGGCACGATGGCGATGGGGCATCTGGCTGGACACGGTATGTGGGTAAGACAGTTGATCAATGAAGGGTTTGTGCCGGGAAAAACTATATTCAAGTTGGACTGCGAGGTTATTATCCTGATGCCGGAACATTCGAGTGGATGCGTGAACAGGGGTTTCGTTATCACACCATGGCTGAGATTGATGACCGTGGCTGGGATATCGTGATGGAAGAGATCATCCAGGAAGCGAAAGATGGACCTGAGTTCCTGTATATCTCTTTCGACATTGATTCTATTGACCCGGCTTATATGCCTGGCACCGGTACCCCTGAACCAGCCGGTTTAACAACTAGAGAAGCATTTCCAATAATGCGCCGCCTGTGTGCTGAAACCAATGTTGTTGGTGTTGAAGTGGTCGAGCTGTCGCCGGACAACGATCCAGGTTCCATTGATTCAAAGAAGTAGAAAGCTTGCGTATGTTTGTTTCTCCAGGGCCGAAGAAAATTTGAGAATTTTATTATTCACCCCTGACCCAGAGGGAGCGAAGAGAGGACTGATCGAAAACCACCTTTTTGACGAAGAACAGATTGAGGTTTGTAATTAAACCCATAGTATTGACAATGGAACAGCGTAGTAGGGTTTGTTGCCATCGCCAAATGGCAATAATCTTGACCCTGTGTAAAAAACAAGACCACACTTAAACTGGTCGCGGGCCAGCTCGGCGAATTTTTTCAATCCCTTAAAATCACTGCTGCGTATCGTACTGGAAGCCTTTACTTCAATGCCAATCAAACGATTATCCTCCTGTTCCAACACGATATCCACTTCATTTTTTCTTTTGTCACGGAAATGGTAGATGTTCATGGTTTCTTCCGACCATGCAAGGTGTTTGAAACACTCCATGACCACAAAGTTTTCCAGCATTCCACCGTAATAAATCGAATCCAGAAGCTGTTCTTTTTTCTTTAACCCAAGGAGATGGCAGGCTAGCCCTGTGTCAACCATATGCATTTTGGCCATGCCGATGGTCTGTCGTTTGGCTCTGTTTTTTACATAAGGATGAATACGTTTGATGATAAACATCCATTCCAGGGCCTCAATGTATGATTTGACGACTTTGTCGTTTTGGCCAAGATCATTGGCAACACTTGCGTATTTCAGCAAGTTCCCGCTTAAGCCGGCCAGGTACGGGATGAGTGATTCAAGCTTGGTGTGATAATCACCTTTTGCTGAATAAATGGATTCAAAATCCTTAAATAAACGCCCGTGCAGATATGATTTATACCATATTTGTTTTGTGCGGGATCCTTTGTCCTGTATCTCAGGATACCCGCCATCAATTAATGTCTGTGCTATTTGTTCCCGGCTGAGTGGAGGAAGATTGTCCGGTAGTGATATTTTTTCGGCAAGCAAAAAGTCGATCAGGTTGAAACTGCTTGCCTGTTTTTCCGTCACAGACAGTGGATACAGTTCTACTCTGGCCATATGCCCCGGCAGTGCTTCCTGGGTTTTGGCAGAACTGAAAATATCTGCTGAACCTGTGAGAAAAAATCGTCCACGTTCCTGTGGAGAGAGCCTGTCAGAGGCAAGCTTGATTGCTCTGATTAATTCCGGGGCATATTGAAATTCATCCAGTACCACGGGCTGATTTGCCAGGCTGTCAATAAATCCCTGCGGGTCGTTTTGAGCTGAGGCAAATGCCGTTTGCTCATCAAGGGAAATGTATTGCATTCCAAAATCCTGGGCAATTTTACGTGCCAAGGTTGTTTTGCCGGCCTGCCTGGGACCGGTTAGATAGAGAACCCGGAAATCCTGCAACAATTCTATGATTAATTTTTCACTGTTCCGTTTGTACATTCTGCTCCGTCTTTATTTTACGAAAAAAACATAAGTATAATACGAGATATGCAAAACGATAATGCGAATTAAACAGGTTTGCAATGTGTATCTTTTAACATGAATGGGGTTATGAAAAAGGAAATCACCCACTGTCTACGTCACCCCTCCTGAAAAGAGATTATAGGGGTGCCATAAATATCACCATCTCGTCAAGGTAACCGCAGGGAGGAAACCATGCAGGAAACCATATCTCTTTTTACCCAAAAATACGGATTGACCAGAAGTGAAGTCATTGTCGAGATCGAGAAGGTTTTTTCTGAGATCTTTTCTCAGAGGTACGGCTTTGAGGTCATGGTTGTGCTTCAGTCGGATGATCATTTGGAGGTGGTGGCACGTTCTTCCTGACTGGCAAAATCACCAATCAGAGCTCGTTCAGCACCCTCAGTTGTTGCACATAGGCAAGAAATAGCGGCTAAACCAGAACGGGGTGGACCGTTGAACAACTCCAGGCAAGGCTCAGTAGGATCAGGATCCGACAAGACCAGCCACAAAGGAGAACGGGAAACCTGCCAAATCGATCCGACCAACCACCAGCCGGACCTGCAACTATCGCCTTAACGGCATGGAATGGCGGTTCAAAAAAACATGCACACGAGAGCCTGGCTTTCACCAACTGGCTCGACCTGGATCTGGCCGCCGGGCAGGCGGAAGTGATCACCATCGGCTTGAGTCGGAAGTGGCCGGAGCTGAAGGTACAGTTCGAAAAGAATCTTAGCGGCCTGAAAGATGACTTGCTGACCCTCGATCGCGAGTTGCGAGTCCTGACTTCGAAAAATTCCGGAATTGCCTTCATCGGCTCTCACCCAGTCTATGGATATCTCGCCAATCGCTACCAATTAAATCACACGGCAGTCCACTGGGAACCGGAGCAGACTCCGAATCCTCAACAACTGAAGACCCTGCAAGAGATACTTGCCGGGCATCCAGCCAAGTGGATGATCTGGGAGGGGGAGCCGACCAGCGAATCAGTGCAAAAGTTACAGGCGATCGGCATGCAGAGTCTGGTCTTTGCTCCGAGTGCCAACCGCCCGCGATGGGTGATTTTATTTCGGTGATGCGCCAAACCATACGCAATCTGGCCAAGGCGTATAATTAACTCACGATTTTCGACTAACCTCACCTAAGGGCTTCCAATGACGAAAAGAAGTTCAACTTATGGCCGTCTCTCATGGAATCTGTATCTATTCGACCTGTGTCTGGGCAACAATCATTCGGTTAAAGGGGTCACGATGATGGAAAGGGAGACCGGCAAGGCAATTACAATGCTCATTCGTAATGGGTAGAAATCTGATAAAATTGTTTTGCATTTCTCTGGCAATAATCATCTGCCACTGATCGGCTAATTCGAGTTTTCCTATGCTTACTTTGATTGCGATTTCCCAATACCCGGCAATACTGAAATAGAGACAATTTGCCGGATCAAGAAAAACAGTTCGGCCTTTCTTATTTAAGCGTTTATCCCCGCTGATTGCCCACAGGATAACCTGGGTGTCGAGTAGAATATCCATTAAATATAATCTTTAAAATTATCAAGCAGTTCATTAAAATCGTCATCCATCCGGACAATCAACCCCTTGCCACCCCCTCCCCAATTTTGCGATGTTGCTTGACTTCGGGGAGAACAGTAAGCCGGACCAGCGGCTTGCGGTTTTTAGCGATAATTACCTCCTCCCCGGCGAGTAGTGTGCCTCGTCAAGTGATTTGTGAAAATGGGTAGGCCCACTTTTTCGAGAGTTCTGGTCGGAATATTATTAGTATTTTAGCCATTTTTTTCGTGTTTTTTGTGGCAGAAAATAAACTCGAAATTCGAATATCGAAATCCGAAACAGATAAGCGCAGATTTCGAATTCTAAACTCGAATGCTTAAATGACAGAAACAAAGGCTGAACCAGAATAGGCTACCTGGAGCCTTTTTGTTCATTTTATTTTTTGTCATTCGAAATTGTTTCGAATTTTGTGCTTGTTATTTCGCGTTTTCCGGTCCATCCGGGTTAGGATGTTGTAGGCTGGTTCGGGAACAAAAAAGGGTGAATCGGCGGTAGGCTATGAACTGGAAAATGTTGATCACGGAATTTCGAAAAGAGAAGATATTAACTTTCTACAGCTCGAAATTCCAGGTGACTTCAATACAAGTTTTTTGAGGATTTACTCCTCACCGGTGTCGATTTTAAGGATCTTGTCGCCAGGCTGCAGGCTCTGGCCAACCTTGGCAGCAATGGCGGAAACGGTTCCAGCCACTTCGCAGGCCACCGGGGTCTGCATCTTCATGGCTTCAAGAACGACAACCTGGTCGCCTTCCGCGACCTCCTGGCCAACCTTCACATTAATTCCGCTGACATTGCCGGCAAACGGTGCCCGGATGTCTCCAGCGCTTGCCAGGTCGGCAATTTCTTCTTTGGACAAGGTAGCTACAGCCTGCGTGCCCGCTGCCTGCTCTGGTTCAAAGACAAAGAGTCGTTGATGATGATCAACGTTAAGGTAAACATTTGTTTCCCCTTCCTCGGTCTTCTGGGCCGGACCGATTTCCAGCATGTGTTCCTTGCCGAGATGATCTCTGAAAATCAGGGTTTCACCAAGTGCGAACCCTCCCTGGCGCAGGAAGATTGATGGCGGAAGAACATAGGACTGGCCGAATTTTTCTTCAAATTTGAAGAACTCTACTGCATCATTGGGATGCTGCAGAAAGGTGACAAGCTGTTGTTCCGTCGGCTCACCACCCAATCGTTCCGCAAGAATTGTACGCTCCTGCTCAATATCCATGTCCTCAATATCCTCAACCCCGCCTTCTTCCTCAACAATTGTTTTCCAGTCCGGGCCGAATACTTTTTCAAAGATCCAGTCTGCCGGCTTATAAAAAGGAAAAGGACCGTATTTGCCAAGCAGCAGGTTCTTCAAATCCCCTGAGGGGTTCCCGTAACGATCATCGTCAAGCACGTTTGCAACCGCTGTTGTCCAGAGGATCTGTGAACCCGGCGTTACGCTCCAGTAGTTGCCAAGATCTTTTTGTACTTCAGGCAGCTCCTTGTGCAGAATATCGGGCATTTTGTCGAGAAAACCACCTTTTGATGCCTGTTCCAGGCTGGAACCCATGGCACCGCCAGGCAGTTTGTGGATCTGAACCGTGGGCTGAAACCCTTTTATCTGAGATTCAAACTGGGCGTAATCGGGTCGCTGGTCGCGAATGACATCCGAGGTTTCAATAACCGCTTCTTCATCAATTCCGACCGCAGTCCTGCCCAGGTCTTTCAGGGTCTGGATAACCGTCAGGATGGGGGGCGGGCCATAAAATCCGGTAAAGGCATGGTCGGAAGCATCTACAATGGCAGCTCCGTGCAGGACTGCTTCGGTGATGCGGCCGATATCGTTACCATCAGTGTTATGACCATGGTAGTGGATGATGATCTCAGGGTAAGCCTGTTTGATGGCATCCACAAGTTCGCCGATCCTGCGCGGTGTGCCGAGACCGCCGTGGTTCTTGATGCACAGGATGATGTCCTCGCCGGTAACATCGAGTATCTCCTGCACTTTTCCCACATAGTATTCATTAGTGTGTTCAGGACCGGTGGAAAAACAGATGCATGGTTCGTTGAGTTTTCCGGCCTTGGCCACCTCTTCAAAAACCGCCTGCATGTTGGGGATGTAGTTCATGAAGTCAAACGTTCGCCAGACATCAACGTATTTGGCAAATTCACGGACCGTTAACCGGATGACATTCTGGGGATAGGGACGGTAGCCAAACAGGTTTACTCCACGGCACAGGGTCTGGAACATGGTGTCAGGCATTGCCTGGCGCAGCAGTTCCAGCTTGAGAAAGGGGTCAACCTGCTTGCGCAGGATATCCACATGAACCGAGGCACCACCGGTGATCTCAAGAGAAAAGTATCCGGCTGCCTCACGGGCCTTGGCTGCCAGCAGATCAGTGTGCAGCAATATACGGTTTTTATAATCGGACTGGGACATGTCCCGAGCCGTGTTGGTAATATAATAACCATCAGCCTCGCGCAGTGTCGAAAGCACCGTGGCTGTATCCATGTCCTGGGTAATTCGTGTCATATCTGTATCCGTTGGATAGTGTTTTTCGTGTTAAATGAAATCAGATGGTTCCTGCAGATTTAAGCCGCATAAGTGTTCTCGCCTTTATGATGAATCTCGGCAATAAGGCGGGCAAGTTTGTTGACCTCGCTCGAATCCTCTTCGTAATCAAGCAGATGCTCATGGGTCTCAAGAAAAGAGGTATCAAAATCACCTGCCTGGAAGTCCGGATCACTGAGCAGGTTCAGGTAAAAGGGTATCGTTGTCTTGGGGCCGGTGATAACATAGTTGGTCAGGCACCGTTTGAGCCTGTCCACGGTTTCATTCCAGGACCAGCCAAAAACCGTCAACTTGACAAGCAGGGAATCATACACCTGGGGGATGGTAAATCCCTGGTAGCAGAAACCATCAAGGCGCACACCATAGCCGCCGGGTGAACGATAAACGGAAACGGTCTTGCCGCCCTCGGGCATGAAATTATTTTTCGGGTCCTCTGCATTAATACGCAATTCAATGGCATGGCCGCGCAGTTGTATATCCTCCTGCGAAAACAGTAGTTCCTTGCCCATTGCCAGTTTGATCTGGGTACGGACAATATCAATACCGGATATCATTTCGGTGACCGTATGCTCTACCTGAAGCCGGGTGTTGATCTCCATAAAGTAATAGCTGCCGTCACTGTCCAGCAGAAATTCAACCGTACCGGCATTAAAGTAGTTGGAAGCCTTGGCCGCTTTTACCGCTGTCTCGCAGATTTCGTCATTTTGTTCCGGTGTCAGATGCGAGGCCGGTGCAATTTCTATCAGTTTCTGGTTGCGGCGCTGAATGGAACAGTCTCTTGTGCCCAGATGAACAGTCTTGCCTGTCTGGTCGGCTATGATCTGTACCTCGACATGTTTTGGCCGAACAACTACCTTTTCCAGATACACGGAGTCGTCATTAAAGGCTGCCAGAGCCTCGGCTCTGGCAATGGGGTATTGCTCTGCAAGATCTTCTTCCTGCTCGATACGGCGTATGCCGCGGCCGCCACCACCGGATGTGGCTTTAAGCATAATCGGATAGCCATATTTTTTACCAAATTCAACAGCCTCTTGCAGACCTTCGTCCCCCTGTTTAAGATTCTGGGTGCCGGGAACCATGGGTATGCCGGCCTCAGCCATGATAGATCTGGCCATAACCTTATTACCGAGCTTGTCAATAACATCCGAGGATGGACCGATGAAGATAATACCGGCATCTTCACAGGCCCTGGCAAAGTCAGGATTCTCGGCCAGAAAGCCGTATCCCGGATGAATAGCAATAGCACCGCATTTTAAGGCGGCATCGATTACTTTGTCGATATTGAGGTAATCACTGCGGGGTCCATCACCGATCCAGATAGCCTCGTTGGCAATTCGAATATGCCTGGAATCCTTGTCCGGTGTCTCATAGAGGGCCACTGCATCATAATTCAGTTCCTGGATAGACCTGATGATTCGAATGGCAATTTCACCACGGTTGGCGACTAATATTTTTGTTTTCAATGGCACAGTCTTCCCGTTGTTATGTTGTAAGAGTTCAGCAGCACCTCATCTTCGTTCATTCTGGCCTGCTCGAGTAGCATAAGTACGCTTCGCAGTCCCAAATGAACAAATCTAAGGCACTGCTGAACCCTTACAGGCCTTAGATTAATCGAACATTGTAGCCCTTAATGAACTGATACGTTTTGTTATTATTAAGATTAGCCCGTTAGTATGAAAAACCCCTTTCAGGCAAAGCTGTCAGGGGGAAGTTACGAGGAGATAAGATGTAACTCGAACGATAACTAATAACAGAAATGCAAATATTAGGCAAGAAAAAGCTGGTAACTGTGCGGAGAAATTGGGCTGAATAGTACAAAATGATAGCCAGGGCAGGCTATATCCGCAATCCAAAAGACATTTTTCACCGCAGAGGGTGCAGAGAAATAGCCCGTATATTTCACAAGTCGAGGTGGCTGCAGATGCGCTGAGCACCTGAGTAAGCTATAGTTGCCTATGCTTGCTCAGGTAGCGACAAAGCAGGTGCGGCTGCATCGGCTTGCCTTCGGTGAACACT
>JAYEKB010000383.1:0-8504 GCA_034660835.1 Thermodesulfobacteriota bacterium | reverse complement strand
ATTTTCAATTACAAAATCCTCAACGTAGCCATGCTACGCCTCCGGTTTTGTGCAATCAAATCGTACAAATCTAACCCAAATCAGAGCGCCTAAATGCAACACTTATTTCTTAACAGGCCCTTAGTTCTAACTCTCCTCTCCTGACAAGCTGTATTGCCTGCCAACACAACGCCGGATTTCTGTCGCAAATCAATCGACAGAAATCCGGAGTTTTCCGTTTTGTCGAACGAAAAACCTTTTAATTTCACATGGACAGCAATTTTGCAATAACCTTGCTTTTTATAAAACCGGTGTGTATATATTTTGTTAATTTAAGGTAGCCCCTAACGAAGATAGGTTTTAACGTAGATAGGTTAACAACACTTCTATTGCTTAGACCGATCGTCTACAGATTTATCTAAAAGCTATGACAAATAACAAACTGCACATCATTATTACCGGTGAAACAGGAAAGAACCACTGCCTCTCCATGCGCAAGAATACTCCGCGCAACATCCTGATTACCCTGGCCATCCTCACTGTTGTCCTTGGCTATGGAACAACTCTCCGGGGCTCGCGTTACCTGAAACATAACAAACAATTACAGGCAAAGACGGCACAACTGACCGCTGAACTGCAAACAAAAACAGCACAGTTGACTGCTGAACTACAGGCCAGCAAGGAGACCCTAACCAGTGAACTGCAAAGCACCAGGGAACAGCTGAACCTGGAACTGGACGAGGCCAAGAGCAAGCTTGCCCACGTTATCCGGGAAAAAAATGAAGTGACCCGCAGCTACCAGCAACAGCTTGCTGAACTGAAACAAGACCGGGAAACCCTTCTGGAAGGCAGTATCAGCAGGCTTGATGAGCGGGCCAAAGTCATTGAAACCGTCATTGACAAGTTAGGCGTGAAAGTCATGATGGAAGATGATCCAGGCCACAGTGGCGGCCCCTATATCGCGCTTGATGAAACCTATTATAACAAGCTGATCAGTGATACCGACCGTTACCTGACAGCATTACAAAAAATGCCGCTGGGCCGCCCAATTAACACAAAAATCAGCTCTCGCTACGGCAGGCGGACAGATCCGCTGAATAATAAAAAGGCCTTTCATGCCGGTATTGATTTCAAAGGCGATACTGGAGACAAGGTCCGATCAACCGGTGATGCGCTGGTGAGAGAATCCGCATACAATAAGGGTGGATTAGGCTACTACATTGTCCTGTCTCACGGCAACGGCTATGACACTATGTATGCCCACCTCTCCAAACGACTGGTACGACCCGGAGCAAGAGTAAAGCGGGGACAGGTCATAGGACTGGTTGGCAACACCGGTCGTTCCACAGGGCCACACCTTCACTACGAAGTACGCCGTTATGGAAAAGCGGTCAACCCAATGAAATATATGCAGATTGCTGACATGACAGTCATTTCCTCCAAGTAGAAGAGGAGTAATCCATGGGGCTTTTCAACAAAAAAAACGATTTGCACCAAAAGGCCGCCAAGGTCTCGGAAGGAGCCATCAGCTCCATTTTGTCCAAAGAGATGCAGATTACCGGAGAAATCCAGTTCAAGGGAAAAGCACGCATAGACGGTCTTATTGACGGCAATGTAAAAGGCGAATACCTGGTGCTCAGTGAAACCGGTAAAATCATCGGCGATGTGCAAGTCGAATCACTGATCTGTCATGGTACCATTGAAGGCAATATCAACGGCCATCTGGTCACCGCTCATCCAACCGCCACCATCCACGGCATACTGTCAGCAGCTAACCTGACCGTTGAATCCGGTGCCTCCCTGAACGGCGAAATCAAGGCCATCCAGGATCAGAGTAAAAAAACAAAACCGATCTCTTCCCCACCCCCCTCCACCAAAGAAAAAAAGGAAGCCGACAAAGCCCCCTGAATCTGTTCTTTACTTGCCGATACAAAACCTGGAAAACAGGGCATCAAGCACGTCATCCGGCGTGGTCAATCCGACAATATCACCCAAATAATCAAGGGCTACCTGCAGGTCGACGGCAACCAGATCAGCCGGTGCCCCTCCATGCAGCGTTTGCAGCAACTGCCGGCAGGCTGAAAGCGTCTTTTCCAAAATCATCTTATGGCGAAGGTTTGGTGCACACGATACCTGTTCATTCATTCCGTCACCCTCGTCCATAATAGCCTGGTAAATGGCATCGAGCAGGTCATCAAGCCCCATCCCTTCTCTGGCAGCAATGCGAACCTGTACATCGGAGGAAAACTCACGACCGACTATGTCTGCCTGAGCATCTCCAGCGATATCAAGCTTGTTGAGCACCACGATACGCTTCTTGTCTTCCAAAAATTTATACAGCTCCCGGTCAAGTTTGGTCAGGGACACCTCTGCATCCACTACAAAGAGCACTAGATCCGCCTCCTGCAGCTTGTGACGAGCCCGCTCAATGCCGAGCTCTTCCACAAAATCTTCATGGGCACGGATCCCTGCGGTATCAACGAGATGCACCGGAATTCCGCGTACGGAAATCAATTCTTCAATCGTATCCCTGGTAGTGCCGGGAATCTCGGTGACCAGGGCTCGCTCTTCGCGTAGCAGACCGTTAAGCAGGCTGGACTTGCCCACATTGGGACGACCGGCAATCACCACCTTGACTCCCTCACGGATGATCTTTCCCTGGTCGGCCAGTCCGATCAGCTGAGCCAGGGGAGACTCTACCTGTTCACGGAGCGTGGAGAGCAGGTGATCAACTTGCAGGATTTCTACATCATCATCGGGAAAATCAATGGCCACCTCGACCACGGCCAGGATATCCACCAAGGCATCCCTGATTGACACAATCTCTTCATAGAGAACGCCCTGCAACTGATGGGCCGCAAGGCGAACACCGCCACTGGTCCGGGCCTGCAACAGCTCTATAACCGCCTCAGCCCGGGTAAGATCTATGCGGCCGCTTAGAAAGGCACGTTTAGTAAATTCGCCACCATCGGCAACCCTGGCCCCTGCAGTAAGAACTTCGGCCAGGATGGCCTGCAGGACCAGGTAACTTCCATGACTGTGCAGTTCAACCACATCTTCACGAGTATAGGTGTGAGGGGCCTGCATGAACACGGCCAACACCTCGTCAAGAACAACACCGCTGCGATCGGCAATGGTGCCGTAATAGAGCTTATGGCTCTGTAAGGAAGAATGAGGTCGGTACGGCGTAAACAGCCTGTGCAGAATAGCAGCAGACTCCGGGCCGCTGATACGGATAATACCAATACCGCCAGTGCCGGGGGCAGTGGCTATGGCGGCTATGGTATCACTTATTGCCGGACGAGCGGCCACCCTGGCGCCCCTTACCTTTGCGGGAACCGGACTTGTTTTTCTTGCCGGGTTTGTAGATCAGGACTTTTTTAAACAATCCTTCGCCAACCGAACGGCTGCGAATAGCCTTATCATCCTGCAGTATCATATGAACTTCCCGCCGCTCGGACGGGTTCAGAGCGGCAATGGCCTGGGTCTTGCCGTCCGCCTTAACCTGCTCAGCAAGTTCCAGGGCCCGTTCTTTCAGTTCCAGAGCCCTACGCTCACGGTAATCACCCACATCGAGTGAGAGCATCATTCGATCCGGAAGACGACTGGACATTATCTTACGCAGCAGGTACTGCAGGCTGTCCAGAGTTCTGCCATCACTACCAACAAGGGCTTCCTGGTGCTCACCACTGATTTTGCAGGCCACGCTATAGTCAACAATCTCAACCGTAACATCCGAGGAAAAACCCATGACCGTAAGCAACTCGGAAATGTCCTCTTCAATGGTTGCAAGTACTTCATCTGAGGGAAGTTCACGCTGGGCGGATTGCTTCGGTTCAACAGGTTGTTTGGTTGCAGCAGATGGCTCTTGTGCTTTCTTTTTCCGGGCAGAGGCCTGCTTCTCCTTTTTTGCAGCCTCCTCGGGCTCCGGTACATCTTTTCTCCTGGCAGACTCTTCCTTTTTTTCCTGAACCTCTACCTGGGTATTTACTTCCGGTACAGGTTCAGCAATCGGTTCCACAACCTTGTCAGTTTTCTTTTTAGACCCGGCACCCTTTTTTACTTTTCTGGTTACCCGAATATGGGCTTTTTTCTTGCACAAACCGAAGATACCGGCTGATCCGGTTTCCAGCACCTCGATATCAAGATCCTCCTGGGAGGCTGACATCTCTTTACAGGCGTTGGCAATAACCTCGGTAACATCTTTGCCGTAAAAATCCTTTCCTTTTGCCATAAAACTGTTCCCTGTGAAATCCGATTTATGCCTTACTGGTCGTTCGGTTAATAAGCTGCTGCTGGAGAATGGAGAGCAGGTTATTCACAAACCAGTACAGCACCAGGCCGGATGCAAAGTTAATAAACATGAAGGTAAAAATAACCGGCAGAAACTGCATGATCCTTGCCTGCGTCGGATCTGCCGTAGTAGGTGTCATCTTCTGCTGCAGATACATGGATGCTCCCATAAGCAGGGTCAGCACCGGGATCCCTTGCAGATACGGGATATCAAGCCCGGGAATCATCAACCGGTCAGGAGCGGACAGGTCATTGATCCACAGCATGAACGGGGCATGACGTAGTTCAATAGCCGCCATCAGCACCCGGTACAGGGCAAAGAAAAAAGGGATCTGGATAATCATTGGCAGACAGCCACCAATCGGGTTGACCTTGTACGTCTTGTACATGGCCATCATCTCCTGGTTCATCTTTGCAGGATCATCCTTAAACTTCTCTTTAAGCTTGGCGACCCTGGGCTGCAATTTCTGCATGTTTTTCATGGACTTCATACCCTTCTGGGTAATCGGCCAGAACGCGCCCTTGATCAGGCAGGTCAACAGGATTATGGCAACACCGTAGTTGCCGATATAAGAGTGGAAAAAATTAAGCAGAAAGAGCATGGGCTTGGCCAGCATATCAAACCAGCCGAAGTTAACCGCCTTTGCCAGCTCATAGCCCGTATCCTTTAAAACAGATAACTTTTTGGGTCCGAAGTATGCCTTGTACTGGAAGGTTTTGGACTCGCCTGCAGCCAACCCGGCCAGCCCACCTCCGACCACGGTGCGGACAGTGTCCCCGGCCGCACTCATTGTAACCATGCCTGCAGTGTTCTGCTCAGGGATAACGGCACAGATAAAATAATTATCTTCATAGGCCGACCAGCTGACCGCACCCTGCATGGTCAAGGGACCAGTCGTCAACTTCTTACCCTTTATCTCTTGCAGCTCGTTGTTTACATAGGCTACCGGACCGCTGAACAGGTATCGGCTTGTGGAATTAGCTGCTGAAAAGGACGCATTAGTCATTACCATTGCCGGCGTCACCTGCTGCGCGGCAGAGCCGGAGTTGGTGACCGTATAATCGGTTGAAAAAAGATAGCTGTCCCCGTCAAAGTTCAGGGTACGTACAATAATAAGTCCATTGTCCAGGGCAGCGGTCATAACCAACTCACCTGTGCTCCCTGCCTGCAGACTCAATTTTTCCCTGTCCGCCTTGAAAACCGGTAGAATAGCTGCTGCACCGTTATCCAGGGTAAAGACAAGGGGCAACTCCGCCGGATTACTGGTCACGACCAGCTCCATGGGTGCAGCATTCTTATCTTTTTCGATCCGGTACTTATTAAGAACAAAACTTTTAAGACCGCCGCCCTGTTCGAAAAAAACTGCCGTATACAGGGGGGTATCCACTGTTATATCGCGGGCATTTTTGTCAACCGCTACGATTGGCGCACTGGGCAGGTTTACTGCAGGTGCTGCAGGCTGGGCTGCAGGAGTAGCTGCAGTCGCCGGTACGGCAGGAGCGGCAGCTTGCTGCTGCTGAGTCTGCACCGGCGGAGGAGTCGGCTGCGTTGGAACAAAAAAATACTGATAACCGATCAGAATGAGAAATGAAATAATGATGGCCAGAAAGGCCCTGTACATGTCCATGTTTTTTTCCTTATAATTTTCTGAACCGACTCCGGGTCACACAATCCCCGGCAGCCGGAAGCCGCACAACTATTTCACCGGATCATAGCCGCCGCGGACAAAGGGATGGCAGCGCAGGATACGACGTAGAGCAAGCCACATGCCCTTAAGCACACCATAGCGGCTGACAGCCTGGGCTGCGTACTCTGAACAGGTTGGAGTATAGCGACAGCTGGGAGGGAAAAGCGGTGAAATACAGTACTGGTACCCTTTGATCAGCAATAGACAGAACCTGCCGCCAAGTCCGGGTACCGTTTGTGCTAAACCGGTTTCCGGCGTATCCGCAGACATATTTCGACAACTGCTGCACATCAGCTCTGCCCCTGAAATCCAGTTAATCCCGACACGGCGGCACGAATCGCGTGCATACCGTTCAGGGAAAATTCAGGGCGTACCGTAAAGATAATATCGCTTGACTGTGGAAATATTTCGCGGTGCAGGCGAAAGGTTTCACGGACAAAGCGCTTAATCCTGTTACGGCGGACTGCATTACCCACCTTCCGATGTACGCTTAGACCCAAACGGCTGACGGGCTGGTCACCGGGTAGATAAATAAGTGCAAATCCGTTGCCGCGCAACCTTTGGCCACGTCTGTATACCTGATTAAACTCCCCTGTCTTCCTGAGAAGACAGTTCTTGGGGAGCACATACCGCTTCACCTGAGCTCAAGCGGACAGCCGCTTACGCCCCTTGGCACGCCTGCTCTTGATTACTGCCTGGCCGGCACGGGTCCGCATGCGGGTCCGAAATCCGTGTGTCCGTTTACGTTTGATGTTACTGGGCTGAAAAGTTCTCTTACTCATAGTAGATTTCCTTAACCGTGATAGGCCTGCTCAGGAATAGTCGGCATTATCTCAGCCGGGATTCCTCTCATTGGATTATTTCCGGCCGTAACTGCGTCTGGACAACAATGCTGCAGTACACCGGATGTGGGAATGTGAATACGCTGATCTGAGCTTGCCGTTTACTTTATTAAAATTTAAGTTATTATTCAGGTGCATGCAAAGAAACTGCAGCTACCTCGGAATGTGACTGTTCAAGAAAAACGAACGAAGTGAGCACCGGGTAAGTACAGACTCCGTGGATCAGTATTGAACATTCAAAATTTTTTATTTTAACCACAGGCAGCGTTACTGTCAAATCATTTCCCACCTGGATGGTGAAAGTATGGCAAATATACAGTTGGAGGACCTCGATTGGGGTCTTCTCTGGCAGCAGGCCAAAAAAAAGAAGACCTGGCGTGCCAAAGGTCCGGCGGACTGGGACAAAAAGGCAGCCTCCTTTGCAAAACGCACTGCCCGCTCAATCTACACGGAAAAGTTTATTGAGCTGCTGGACCCGAAACCGAAATGGAGTGTACTTGATATCGGCTGTGGACCCGGTACGCTGGCCCTGCCCATAGCAGCCCGTAGCCGGCAGGTAACAGCCATTGATTTTTCAGGTAACATGCTGCAGATTCTTGAGAAAAAAGCTGCGGCACTGGACATGAACAATATTTCCACCTGCAGACTATCCTGGCAGGATGACTGGTCACGTCATGGAATCACGCCCCATGACGTGGCCATTGCCTCAAGATCGCTGGCAGTTCCAGACCTTGAAAAAGCCCTGACCCTGCTGGCCAACTATGCGACTAAACGGGTCTGCATCACCGACCGGGTCAAGCATGGGCCCATGGACCCGGATGCCTTTGCTGCTGTTGGCCGCCCCCTGAACTCAGGACCTGATTATATCTACACTCTCAACCTGCTTTACCAGATGGGCTATCTGCCCACTGTTAATTATATTCGCCTTGAAGAAGCACTTGCGTATGCCTCTTTTGCAGAGGCCCTTTCCAGCTACTCCTGGATGTTTCGTGATTTAAAGAAAAATGAAGAAAAGCGCTTGAAAAAATATGTGCGGTCTATTACCACCATCGCAGCAGATGGTACGGTGTCCGTTCGTCGACGGTATGTTCCCATCTGGGCATTTATCACCTTTCATCCATAATTCAACCGATCAAATGCGTATATCCTGGAACGCTTATCATGTTTAGAAAGCTGCGAAAAAAAACAAAGGAACCGGAAAATATCCTCATCCTCGGTCTTGGCGGCATAGGATATTACCTTGCCAAACGGCTGCTGCATGAAGAATACAACGTCACGATTATTGAACCGGACAGTGACCTGGTCCGCTATGCCGACACCAACTTAGATGCCCGAATCATCACCGGCAGCGCCATGAACATGGACTGCTGGAGAGACGCGCAAGCGACTCAAATGGATTACCTCATTGCAGTGACGGATAATGATGCCGTCAACATGCTGGCATCCATGATTGGGGACCAGTTTGGTATAGAACTCAGAATAGCCAGGGTTCGTTCCAGGGATTTTGGCAATGATGATTCAATCCTGCAGGGAGAAGACCTGAAAATCGATCTGTTCATTCACCCGGAAGAGCTCACGGCCCAGGAAATTGCACGTTTGATTAATCGAACCGCCGGTGACGAGATTATCGACATCGCTCTGGGCCAAATGAAGGTTCTGGCAGCCAGAATCTATGACGATTCTCCACTGGCCAACAAGAACC
>JAYEKB010000382.1:0-8626 GCA_034660835.1 Thermodesulfobacteriota bacterium | reverse complement strand
CTGGACATGAACAAGCTTAACAACAAATTTCCTACCCGTATGCGCGGCGTTGTTGAAAAGTGCAACTTCTGTGCTGAGCGGGTCGGGCTTGGTAAGCAACCTGCTTGCGTAGAGGCCTGTGGCAACAGCAAGGCCTTGATCTTCGGGAACCTGAATGATCCCCACTCAGAAATTAGAAAGGTGCTGAAAGCCAATTATACCATTCAGCGCAAGCCCTCGCTGGGCACCCATCCATCAGTCTTTTATATAGTATGAGGTCGCCATGTTTGAAAAAGCGCTAAAAGGAAATAACTACTACTGGGTATGGCTTGCCTTTCTGGGAGCGCTCATGTCCATTGCCGCGATCTGTTATGTCCGGCAGTACAACTATGGTCTTGGTCTGACCGGCATGAGTCGCGATGTATCCTGGGGATTGTATATCTCTCAATTTACCTTTCTGGTCGGTGTTGCCGCCGGAGGTGTAATGTTGGTGCTGCCCTATTATGTTCATAACTACAAGGTGTTCGGCAGGATTACAATCCTTGGTGAGTTTCTGGCTATTTCAGCACTGCTCATGTGTTTGACCTTTATCGTAGCCGATCTCGGTCAGCCTCTGCGTATGCTGAACGTCATTTTTTATGCTCAGCCCAGGTCCATGTTGTTTTATGATATGATCGTGCTCAACGGGTACCTGTTCCTGAATATCCTCTGTGGATGGGTCATCCTGACTGCTGAGCGCAATGGTGAACATCCTCCAAAGTGGATATACTTTTTTGTTTATTTGTCAATCCCCTTTGCAGTCTCCATCCATACTGTAACTGCTATGCTCTACTGCGGTTTGCCCGGCCGTCATTTCTGGCTGTCCGCCATTGTTGCCCCCCGCTTTTTAGCGTCGGCTTTTGCTGCCGGCCCGGCATTGATTGTAGTTATTGCCTTAATTCTGCGCCGGGTTGCAAATTATGATGCCGGTAAAGAAGCTATCAATAAGATGGTGACTATTATCATCTATGCTGCCCTGATTAACGTCTTCTTTGTCGGATTAGAGTTCTTTGTCGGTTTCTATTCAGACATACCTGGACATAAGCATACCCTGCAGTATCTGTTCTTCGGCCTTGAACATCATGGCCATGTGTATAACAACCTGGTTCCTTATATGTGGGGATTTGTTGTCCTCTTTATTATCGGAATAACTCTGCTCTGTGTTCCCTATACCAGAAACAACACAAATGATATCTGGATCGGAATTGGTTGTGCTTCGATTTTTATCTCTTTCTGGCTTGATAAGGGCGTTGGATTTGTTCTTGGCGGCTTTGTTCCCACTCCCCTTGAAGAGGTTGTGGAGTATTACCCCAATGTTAATGAAATATTTATTACAATCGGTGTCTGGGCTATGGGAGCTTTTATCCTCACCGTGCTCTACAAGATAGCCATCGGTGTAGAACATGAAATAGAAGCCTGATCGTAGAAAGCGTACATTTCAAAAGGCCCCTGATCATTTGATCAGGGGCCTTTTTTTTGTCTCGAATCTGTGCTATATAGTGAAACTAATGCTTGTAAACCTTTATAGACTCACAACCTGATTATGGGATCTTCACCCACTGCAGAAAAAAACATTCTGATCCTCTATTTTTCGTACAGCCATCAGACCAAAAATTTGCTCCAGGCAATGTCCAGGGGCATGGATGATCACCCTGTCAAGGTAATGCGGCAGCGAATCGAACCGACCCACCGGCTTCAGTTTCCCATTGGTACGGTTCCAAAGACGTTCTGGAAAATGGTGTGCACCCTGTTTCGTCAGCGCATACCCATTAAGACACTGCCGGAACGCTGTTTTAACCGCTATGACCTGGTTATCCTGGCCGGGCCTACCTGGTCCTATAATCCCAGCGGACCCATACTGGCCCTCTTTGATCGGGACGGTAAGGAGTTGTTTAATGATCAGGTGGTGATTCCTCTTATTTCCTGTCGCGGCTACTGGCGGTTGCACTGGTGGGGGCTGAAATCTCTGCTCTTAAGATGTGGGGCCACTGTACCCAACCTGATAGTTTTTTCCCATCCAAGCAAAGAGCCGTGGCGTACCGTTGGCGTATTTTTGAAACTGGCCGGTAAAGTCCCTGAACGGATGTCGTGGATTAAAAAACATTACCACAAATATGGGCATACCAGGGCCCAGATTGCCGAAGCGCGCAATTTTGGTGAGCAGATCGCCCATGCGCTGGTTAAGGGCGAAGATCTAAGAAATCTTGACTTTAAAACCGGGCCTGCTCTGTACAGTAAAAGCTGATAGCGTACAATTCTGAGGTATGTAGTGGTGGACAGCTACATGCTTCTGATGTAAAAAATTACGACATGACGGAGAGATACAGATTCCAGAGCTCAAAGATTTTGTCCTGGAAAAAAAGAAAGGATATTGCCGACAGGGCCAGAAAGGGTCCGAAAGGTATTCGTGTCCGTCCGCCCTTTCCCTGCTTGGTCATGGCCAGCACACCGACAATTGACCCGGTCAGGGAACTTGCAAACACCACATAAAGCAAGCTCTGCCAGCCTAAAAAAGCGCCGATCATGGCCAGTAGTTTGATGTCGCCGCCACCCATTCCGTCACGTTTTGTGAGCAGGTAGTAGCCAAATGCGATACCATAGAGAATGCCGCCGCCGATGAGGATGCCCAGTGCCGACTGCTGCCAGCTGATCAGGGAGGTGAAAAAAGAACCGGCAAAACCGATGACGATGCCGGGCAGGCTGACAACATCCGGGATGATCTGGTGCTGAATATCTATGAAGATAACCACCAGCAGACCGGCAAAAAAGAGGAAGTAGAAAAAAAGATCAAAGGAGATGCCAAACCGGTTGTAGAGCCCCAGGGTCAGCAATGCCATGCAGAGTTCGACCAACGGGTACTGGGCTGAGATTCGTGTCTTACAGGTGCGGCATTTTCCAGCCAGAGCAATATAGCTGAGTATTGGTATGTTTTCATACCAGTGCAGCTCTGTCCCGCATTTCGGGCAATGAGAGCCCGGGAACACGATAGACTGTTCCTCATCGGGCAGCCGAAGAATGACAACATTGAGAAAGGAGCCGACAACGGCTCCAAACAGAAAACTGAAAAAATACGCAATGGTGTCCACTGTAATTGACCTCGTATCTGACGCATCTTTCGATGCTGGTTGCACACTGTTAAACTATTACCAGTTATTATCTACTTGTAGCCTTTTCTATGGTTGAATTCCAGGAAAAATGCAGAGTCGTGTCCATTGACCAGTTGGCTTCCGATATCTATCGGCTCGTCGTCCATGCACCGCTTATTGCCGGTGCCGCCCATCCCGGACAGTTTGTCATGGTACGGGTTGCCGACCGGTTTGATCCATTGTTAAGACGTCCTTTTTCCATACACCGGCAGTCATCCGGCGGTACTCTTGGATTACTCTTTAAGACCATCGGCAAAGGCACGGACATTCTTGCCGCTGTTACTGTCGATGATTCTCTGGATTTCATCGGTCCACTTGGGCGTGGCTTTGATCTTGAGCCTGAGCGACCTGTCTGTATTATAGGTGGCGGCATGGGTATCGCACCCCTTTATTTTCTAGCCAAACAACTGCTGCTCAGCGACCGTCAAACGGAAATGGATCATGTCCTTCTTGGTGCCCGCTACCGAGAAGAGCTTGCCCTGCTTGCAGGTGAATTCGTTGACCTTGGCTACCCGGTGCAAACGGCCACTGATAACGGCAGCATGGGACACCACGGCTTTATTCCCGATCTGCTTGATGCTGTTTTACCCGCAGTGAGTCGCGTGTATACCTGCGGACCGCACCCTATGATGAAGACTATTGTTAAGAAGTGCCACAAGGCGGGTATCAGTTGCCAGGTATCACTGGAGACACACATGGCCTGTGGCCTGGGGGCCTGCCTGGGTTGTACTGTTCCCGGTGCGGATGGGAAGTATGTGCACGTATGCAGACAAGGACCTGTTTTTTATAGTGGGGAGGTCGCATGGTAGCCGCTTCCGATACAAAAGAGCTGCAGGTACGGATCGGCAGTCTTTCACTCCGCAATCCGGTCATGACTGCCTCCGGCACCTTTGGATACGGTCGAGAGTTCAGCAACCTGGTCAACCTGCATCGCCTTGGCGGTATTGTTGTTAAAGGGATTTCACTGTTGCCCCGCCCGGGAAACCCACCGCCACGCATCGTTGAAACCGCCTGCGGCATGCTCAATGCCATCGGCCTGGAAAATGTCGGGGTGGAACGTTTTATAACCGAGAAGATGTCCTATTTAAAGGGGCTGGATACCCCGGTTATTGTGAACATTCTCGGTGACTCTGTTGAGGAATATGGAGAGATTGCCCGCAGGCTGGACCGGGTAGAAGGTATCAGTGGACTGGAGGTAAATATTTCCTGTCCAAATGTAAAAAAAGGCGGCGTGGCATTCGGCACAGTACCGGAGATGGCGGCAACTGTTACCAAAGCGGTGCGGGAGGCCACCAGGCTGCCGGTAATCATCAAGCTCTCACCTAATGTCACTGATATTGTTCTCATGGCACGGGCCGTTGAAGATGCAGGAGCCGATGGCATATCCCTGATCAACACCCTGATTGGTATGGCCATTGACACAAAGACCCGTAAGCCTCGGCTGGCCAATGTGATTGGTGGTCTGTCCGGTCCTGCCATTAAGCCGGTGGCCCTGCGAATGGTCTGGCAGGTAGCCTCTGCAGTCTCTATCCCGGTTATTGGTATTGGTGGCATTACCACAGCAGATGATGCTATAGAATTTCTACTGGCCGGGGCAACCGCTATTCAAGTCGGTACAGCTAATTTTTATGAGCCCTCTGCCCCGGAGCAGATTATCCAGGGAATGAAAGAGTATCTGCACCAGCAGGGCGAGCATTGCATCCGGGATATTATAGGCACCCTGCAGGCAGGAATATAATAATGGAAAGGGGGAAAATCTGCGTTTCCATTGCTGGAGCTGATGCGGCGGCGATTCATGCCGAGGTGCAGCCGGTACTGGAGAATGTGGATGTTATTGAGATCCGCCTCGACTCGATGGCAGAGCCGGATGTGGCTAAATGCTGTGAACTTTTCCGAAAACCCCTGCTCTTTACTAACAGGCCGGTCCGGGAAGGCGGAGCTTTCAGCGGGGTTGAAGATGAGCGGGTGCGACCGCTCTTTGCTGCTGTGGATCTGCAAACGGCCTATGTGGATTTTGAACTGCGGGCAGATCCCCAACTGCGTAGTCAGCTTTTGCAGGCCATGCAGAGTTCGTCCACCCGGATGATTCTTTCCTGGCATGATTTCAAGTCAACTCCCACTACAAAGGAACTTGCAGAAATCCTTGGGCAGATGATGGACAGCGGTACCCATATCGGCAAGATTGTTACTACTGCCCATACTCCGGTAGATGTACTGCGAGTTCTTAATCTTCAGGAAAAAGCACTGGCAACAGGTTTTCCCTTAAGCTGTTTCTGCATGGGAGAGGCCGGTCGAATCAGCCGATTGGCCACCCTCTATCTCGGGGGATACATGAGCTATGGCGCATTAAATGATGACAGCGTAACCGCTCCCGGTCAGCTGTCAATAGAGCGGCTATATGCTCTCTGCAGGGAATTTGAGAAGGGTAATGATGATGGTTAACGGTACAACCTCACTGTACGGTATTATTGGCAACCCGGTAGCCCATTCCCTGAGTCCGGTTATGCACAATGCCGCCTTTGCCGCCTTGTCCCTGAACGGGATATATGTGCCGATGCCTGTGCAAAACGTGGTCGATGGGCTGAAAGGCTTAGCAGCCCTCGGTTTTACAGGGGTGTCTGTTACTGTTCCTCACAAGGAGACAGTGATGGAATATCTGGACGAAATTGATCCGGTGGCCCGTCGAATTGGTGCAGTCAATACCCTGCTCTTTCGTTCGCATCCTGACAGCGGTGCCGTGGTCAGCCGAGGTTTTAATACCGACTGGCTGGGATCCAACCTGGCGCTTGCAGAGCAGATGAAACTTGCGGGCAGCAGTATTTTGATCCTTGGTGCAGGTGGCGCGGCAAAGGCGGTGGGCTTCGGGCTGGTAGAGGCCGGTGCTGAAGTTGTTATCTGCAACCGCAGTGAAGAAAAGGGGCAGGAGTTGGCCCGCTGGCTGGGCTGCGGTTTTTGTCCCACAGATCAGATGGCCGGAATTCAGGCTGAGGGCCTGGTCAACACCACCTCAGTGGGCATGGAACCGCATGCTGATGGTATTCCCATTGACCCGGACCTGCTTTCAGGCTTCAGCGTGGTTATGGATATTGTCTACGCACCTCTTACAACAACCCTGCTGCATAAAGCAGCTGCCGCCGGTTGTCGCACCATTGACGGCCTGTCCATGCTCCTTTACCAGGGAGCTGTCCAGTTCAAAATCTGGACGGGTAAACAACCGCCGCAGGATGTGATGCGTGACGCACTGCTAACTGAACTTGCCAGGCAGTAAGAAAAAACTTCCTGCAGCAGTTTTCCTGAACCTTTTAACCCGTACCATTCACTCCCATGATTGAGTTAACACCTGTAAAAACCCTTGACGCTGTTGTTGAAGTTCCCGGTTCCAAGAGTCTTACCCAGCGGGCTCTGATAGCTGCCGCACTGGCAGATGGGCAGTCTTCCCTGATTGGACCTCTGGCCAGTGAAGATACTGCCTATACCATAGGAGCACTTCGATTGATGGGCATTGAAGTTGATGACACTGATCCTGAAAAATGGAAAGTAAGGGGAACACGGGGAAAAATACGTCAGCCGGATCAGGACATTTATTTGGGCAATAATGGAACCGCCACCAGGTTTTTGACCTCAGTGGCTGCCCTTGGTCATGGCCGGTTCAGGATCAGCGGTGACGGGCGGATGGCCGAGCGGCCTATTGGACCGCTTATGGAGGCTTTGCAGGGTTGGAAAGTGAAGATCAGGAGTGAGGCGGAGAACGGCTGTCCGCCTTTGCTTATAGACGCTGACGGTCTGTCCGGTGGGCGGACCGTCCTTCCTGAATCGAAATCCAGTCAGTATCTTTCCTCCCTGCTGCTGGTCGCTCCTTTTGGTGCACAACCGGTGGAACTCGAAGTACAGGGCAAAGTACTGTCCCGGCCCTATGTGGAGATGACCCTGGCGGTGATGGCGGATTTTTCCATTCGGGTTGAGGCAGCACCTTCGCTCAGTTTTTTCCGTATTCCGCAGGGATGCTACCAGGCAACCGAGTACCGGATTGAAGGAGATGCCTCGGGAGCTTCGTACTTCTGGGCAGCAGCTGCTGTTACCGGCGGCAAGGTAACGGTGGCCAATGTTCCGGTGCCCTCCCTGCAGGGTGATGCGCAACTGGTACCGCTGCTGGCCCGTATGGGCTGCCGGGTAAGCCTTGTTGATGGCGGTATCACTGTGCAGGGACCAGAGCAGCTCCAGGGTATAGAGGTAGACATGGGCAATATGCCTGACGTTGCCCCGACCCTGGCTGTGGTGGCGGCCTTTGCCGAAGGGACGACGGTTATCAATAATATCGCTCATCTGCGAATTAAGGAATGCGACCGGCTGGCAGTCATGGTCAGTGAACTGCGCAAAATGGGCGCTGATGTTGAAGAAGAACCTGATAAAATGATTATTCACGGCCTGGCCGGTGGTTCAAATCTGCACGGAGCAGATATCGAAACCTATCAGGACCACCGTATTGCCATGTGTTTCGGAGTTGCCGCTTTGATAATTACCGGTGTACGAATCCACAATGAAAACTGCGTGGCAAAATCTTTTCCCGACTTCTGGCAGCGATTTCAGGCTATGTTGTAGTAATTCTACTTTGTCATATTTAACTATGAAATGAAAACAATCGTCTGTTCCACGCCATCCCCGAATGTTGTTATCGGGGATCCAGTAGCCGGCAACGGCCTGGATCGAAGTCTTCGCTTATCTCCCACTAATAGCATGCGGGGATGACGGAAAGAAGAAAATGTGACAAAGTAGAATTAACCACTAAAAGATAACATAAGCCATTTCCATGAACGCACAGGAAACGATCAATCTTTTGCAAAAAAAGTTGTCCGCTTCAAAGCAGGATACAAGCCGTTTTCAGTGTATCTTTACGTCCATTGCTGACGCTGTAGTGTTTGCCGACCGGGAACGAATAATTGTCATGGTCAATCCTGCTTTTGAAAAAATTTTTGGCTATCAGGAGCAGGAACTGCTCGGCAAAACAACGGACATCCTCTACGCCAGTCAAGAGGAATATGAACGACAGGGCAGAATCAGGTTTCATCTAAACGCTGAAGAAAAGCTGCAACCGTATGAGGTTGCCTACCGGAAAAAAGACGGTACAATCTTTCCCTCGGAAACCATTGGCACAGCTCTCAAAAACGAAGCCGGAGAGACGCTCGGCTTTATAGGGTTAATCCGCGATATTGCCAACCGAAAAAAGGCGGAAAATTCCCTGCGAGAACTTGAGCTCAAGTATCGTACGGTGGCAAACTTCACCTATGACTGGGAACTCTGGACAAACCTTGACTCCACCTTTCGCTATGTGTCGCCCTCATGTGAACGCATCACCGGTTATACTGCTGAACAGTTTATGCAGGATCCCAACCTGTTCCGGGATATTATTGTCCCTGAAGATCGTAATGCATGGGATAACCACAAGCATGATGTTCATGAGGAAT
>JAYEKB010000381.1:0-8711 GCA_034660835.1 Thermodesulfobacteriota bacterium | reverse complement strand
GCACGGGTCTATCTCAGATTATGGGCACGATTTATAGAATCAACCTGATGAACTCATATCGTGTTCAGGGGGTTGATTGCAAATCAGGGCGCAATAGCCCGTATATTTCACAAGTCGAGGTGGCTGCAGATGCGCTGAGCACCTGAGTAAGCTATAGTTGCCTATGCTTGCTCAGGTAGCGACAAAGCAGGTGTGGCTGCATCGGCTTGCCTTCGGTGAACACTTCGCAAATTGTTCGAGAACAAATTGTCTCTAAATTATTACTAAAATTCCATATGTTACGATGCATGGAGCAAAGTGTTCATGAAATATGCGGGATAGGTTGATTTTTCCAGATAAACAGTTATTTTTAAACTATCAGGTATGTAGTTAGTGATTTTTATGATCGTATATGACGTAAGGATAGGAAGAACAAACGATGCAAAAAATCCATAATATATTCTACAAGAAAGAGTGGTGGTTAATTATTTTCATCCTTGGATTTTTACTTCTAAATTATCCTATAATTCACATTTTCAATAAAGATTTTCTGGTGTTGGGCTATCCTGTTTTATTCCTTTATCTGATGATCGGCTGGTTTTTTTCCATTATGGTCATCTTCATTTACACTTGGCTGTCCGATCGCCGCCGGTCAAAAGAGGGCAATGGTCAGCAAAAAACACCACAAATAGGCAAGCGTTTCTTAGATTCGACAGCTAAAACCGGCAACTGAACTCAAGGAGAAAAGGACAATCGACTTCACGCCCCGTTTTCTACTGATCGCCTCTATTGCCCTTGGCTATCTGCTCCTGCTTTTTGGAGTTGCCTATTATGCTGATCTACGTAGGCTTAAAGGCAAAAGCATTGTCTCCAACCCTTATATTTATGCGCTGACCCTGGCCGTCTACTGCTCGTCCTGGACTTTTTACGGCAGTGTCGGCGAAGTGGCCAACAGCGGGTTTAAGTTTATTACGATCTATCTCGGCCCTACCCTGACGGCTTTTTCCTGGGGTTTTATCCTGCGCAAGATGATCCGTATCTGTCGGGAGAACAACATAACCTCCATCGCTGATTTTATCAGTTCCCGTTACGGCAAATGCTCTTATCTCGGCGCTCTGGTGACTGTTATCGCCATCATCGGCATCATGCCGTATATTGCCCTGCAACTTAAATCGATTTCCACGACTTTCGAGATTCTTGTTCATTCTGATCTGCGCCCCGACATCCAGGCTTTGGCAGGTAACGCCCGCCTTGAATACCCCTTCTACCTTGAAACGGCTTTTTATGTATCTTTGGTGCTGTCTGTTTTCGGCGCATTATTCGGCGCCCGCTACCTTGACGCTTCGGAAAAACACGAAGGCATGGTTGCCGTTGTCGCTCTGGGGTCGGTGATTAAACTGGTTGCCTTCTTCAGCGTCGGTCTTTTTGTCACCTACGGTATCTTCGATGGATTCAAGGATATTCTTGGGCAGATCGCTGATCACGAAACTTACCGAAAACTGCTGTTGATCAACACGTCACCGGCCAACAGCTACCAGTCATGGTTTACAATGGTCATTCTTTCAATGGCCGCCATCCTCTGTCTTCCACGCCAGTTTCATGTCGCAGTAATCGAAAACAAACGCGAAGATCATATCAAAAAGGCGATGTACCTCTTTCCTCTCTATCTTTTTCTCATCAACCTCTTCGTTGTCCCGATCTCCTTTGGCGGCCTGTTGAAAATCGGTGGTCCCTCTTCGATTGCCGACACCTATGTGCTGACTCTGCCCTTGTTGCACTCGCAGGAAGCTCTCTCGGTTCTGGTTTTCATCGGTGGTTTCTCTGCTGCCATCGGCATGGTCGTTGTTTCTTCGGTAACCCTGAGCACTATGCTGCTCAATCATCTGGTTATGCCGCTGCTGCTGTTATTTAAAGTTAAAGCAGACATCTCTTCCTGGCTGATCCATTTAAAACGGCTCGGCATTGTCCTGGTAATTTTTTTAGGCTACATCTTTTTCCACCTTATTGGCGATTCCTACATGCTCGTCAACATGGGACTGATTTCTTTTTCAGCGGCAATTCAGACAGCTCCGGCTCTAATCGGCGGCCTTTACTGGAAAAAAGGTACCCGCCATGGTGCAATTGCCGGATTATTGCTGGGTTTTTTCTTTTGGTTCTATACCTTGATGATCCCCTCTTTCGTCTACTCCGGCTGGTTACCCGACACTATTTTGTCACATGGCCCTGCAGGTATATGGTGGCTGAATCCGATTGAACTGTTTGGCCTTACCGGTTTTGATTTCTACTCCCACTCCCTTTTCTGGTCGTTGAGCAGTAATATCATGGCCTATCTGGTGATTTCTTTGGCTTGCACACAGGATGAAATCGGCCATCGCCAGGCGGAAAAATTTGTTGATGTGTACAGACCAACCATCGACCGTTTCATACATGAAAAACGCTATGCCAATTTTCCGGCTCTTTCGGAACATGAAAAAATGATGTCCCGCTTTATCGGCAAGCAAAAGGCACGACAAGTGTTGGTCGATTTCTTTGCCACCGAGGATTTTTCCGACAAGCTTGCCGAAATGAATGACCAGCAACGCATGCAGTTGGCAACAGAGGTTGAAAAAAGTATAGCAGGCGCTGTCGGCTCGTCAGCCAGTCGGATTATCTGCGACACCTATATGAAGGCTCTCGGCTCGGAGATGGAAAATGTTTTTGATATTTTCGGCAAGATTTCTTTGTCATTGGAAGCAAGCCGGGAAGAACTGCGGCAACGGCTCAAAGAGTTATCAGTGCTTTATGAAGCGAGCCGTATGGTCGCCTCTTCCATCAATCTACAACAGGTCATGGATGACATACTCGACCTTCTTGTCAATAAATTCAATGTCGACAACTGTTCGGTACGCTTGCTTGAGCGCGACGGTATGATGCGTATAAAAGCCCAACGGGGTTTAAGTCCGGAATTTGTCCAGTCTGCTGAGCGCCAACCCAGTATGGACTGTTATTCAGGCGAATGCTTTTTGTCCGGCCAGGTCATTCATGTCCCGGATACCGACAAAATTACCAAGCCTATCTCAACCAACCTGATAACAGAGCAGGGAATAAAATCATTCGTCCAGTCACCAATCTTTTCTGAAAAGGAAATTATCGGCGTCTTGAGTGCCTCGTCAATGAAAGAAAAAGGCTATTTTTCCAACAAATTCATCGAGCTTTTCAAAACCCTGGCGCAACAACTCGGAGTCGCCATCGGTACGGCCCGGCTCTACGACCAGTTGGCTCGTTTTAACAAACAGTTGGAAGTCAAAGTTGCCGAACGTACAGTTGAACTGGAACAAAAAACAATCCAGTTAGGCGAGGCCAACCGGGAATTAAAAGAGCTTGATCGCCTCAAGTCGGAATTTCTCGCCAACATGTCCCATGAACTGCGCACCCCGATGAATTCCATCATCGGCTTTACTCAGATCCTGATAGACGAAATTGATGGTGAGATCAATAAAGAGCAAAAAGAAAGTCTCGAAACCGTCGAACGAAATGCCAACAACCTGCTCTCCTTAATCAATGATATTCTCGACCTTTCAAAGATCGAGGCCCATAAGATGACCCTTAATTTGCAGTCGGTTTTACTGGACGAGGTCATTGATGACACCATGAACACCTTGAACCCGCTGCTTGAGAGTAAAAAACAACATTTTACCCTGGAAAAGCCGGAAAACCTGCCCAGGGTTATTGGAGATACCGATAAATTGCGTCAGATTTTGATCAACCTGTTGAACAATGCAATAAAATTTACCGACATTGAGGGCAGCATATCTATACGGGTCGAGCTTTGGACTAAAACCCTGCCAACCGGGCTCGATCCACGGAAGTCCTATGTTCGAGTTGCTGTCCGTGATAATGGTATAGGTATCAAGCCGGAAGACCAGAAACGTTTATTTGGCCAATTTATCCAGCTTGATGCATCCGCAAGCCGCAAGTACGGTGGAACCGGATTGGGCTTAAGTATTTCCAAACGGTTGGTCGAAATGCATAAAGGTATAATTGAAGTGGAGAGCCGATATGGTGAGGGTTCTACCTTTTCTTTTTTTCTTCCCGCGGCAGATCAACAGCACAGTGTAAATTAATAGGCAATCCAGAATTTTTTTGGATTCCATCGCCGCAATCCTCAAGGAGCATCAGCCATGACTGAAACAATCCTGATTGTTGATGATAACCTCGATAATGTCACCCTGCTCGATAAAGTCTTAGGCAAAGCAGGCTACCGGACCTTAAAGGCTTACAATGGTGAAGAGGCGGTTAAGCTGACCCGGGAGAATGATCCCGACCTCATTCTCCTGGATATCATGATGCCGATTATGGACGGCTTTACGGCTTGCGAAATCCTCAAAAAAGATGACACCACTAAACATATACCGATCCTTATGCTGACCGCCAAACATGAGATCCCCGACAAGGTCAAGGGGTTGGAGATCGGGGCCGACGATTACATTACCAAACCATTTGATTTTCGGGAACTGCTCGCGCGTATCAAATCTCGGCTTAAACTGGCCAATGAACATCAACGTAATGTCAGCCAGGTGCGCCACAGGGCCTTAAGCAGGATGGTTGCAGGAATGGAACACGAAATTCGTAATCCGGTTGCCTCTATCGGCGGGTTCGCCCGCCGCATGCTCGACGCCTTTCCCGATGATGACCGCAAGAAGGAGTACGCCAGGATAATTCTCAAAGAAACCGAAAGGATTGAGCGCATGGTCAAACAAAGCGCTGCTCTCCATGGCCTCCCCAGCGGCCAAAACATCGAAATCGACATTCACTCGTTAATCGATGAGGCTTTAATCCAGACGGCTGATTTAAGCGATCAGCACCGGGTCTTAATCGAGCGCCAATACGATAAAAGTCTGGAACCCGTTTTCCTCAACCATGACAACATGCTCGTTGCCCTGATCCAGATCATCAGCAACGGTTTGGAGGCCATCGATAACGGGGGTAAACTTGAAATCCGCACATCCCCTGATGGCACCGGCTTGAAGATTGAGATAAGCGACAGCGGCCACGGCATCAAAGAGCAGGACCTCAAACGAATATTTGACCCCTTCTTTACCAGTAAGAGGTCAGGCGCCGGTATGGGCCTGCCTCTGACCCGAACAATCATCGACTCTCACCGGGGAACAATCTCCATTGAAAACCGGCCCGACCAACAGGGAACCCGGGCAACCGTTACCTTGCCGTATACCAAAAGAGTTGATGCTCCCTCCAATTTACCCTTGTAATTACCAGCATAACAACGAGCAGGGTGAGGTATTGTTTTAGCTCGTAATGACACGGCTTGTGGAATAGGCAAAATTTCTTGTTTTTGAAGGACACTGATGAGTACTCTTTCAGCCTTTTGGGGGATTTTCATAAAATATTTCGTGTTTGATGACAAAATCATTAACAGAGACCTTGCCCTGTTCGTACTCCCTGTGCCAATTCTCAGGTACCTCCATCTTCTGATAGAGCTCGGTCCGCCGGGCTTCGAGCAGCAGTCTTGTCCTGTGCATAAAATCTGCAGCACAGTAAATTTTCTTGCCTGCAGCCTGGCTTAATTCGTCCAGCCAGTTGAGTCCCTGTTCAGAACGCAGGAGATGATGATCAATGATCAGGGTTTCAACATTTTCGGCCAACCGTATGCCATTTTTCCATGCCTGTTGGTGTGCTGAAGTGGACAGGGACTGTCGGTAGAGTGGCGGACCGGATACAAATACCGTATCCGGCTGCCACTGGAGAATGGTATCCACAGTTTGGTCACCCAAAAGCTGGATATCAGAACCATGTACAAATACCTGTCCGTCCGCTTTGATCCGGGTCATCATAATAGTGCCGGTCCTGCTCTCAGGCAGTCCGTGCGGCAGGGCAGGGGAAAAACTCAGAGCACCGGATGAACACCCTTCTGCAATTTTCATCCTGTTGCCCAGGACAACAGCCAGGTCCAAGGCTCTCTGCTGCATCTTTTGCGACTGGTTTTTCCAGGATGCGCTCCAGCAGCGAATATCTTCAGGTACACCCGCGATATGCTGCAGGGACAGCTGATACGGGTTGGCCCCACGCAGAGGGACATGGTCACCATGGAAATGACTGAAAACAAGATCGGTGGCAGTTGCCAGCTCCTCAATGATTATTTGCCTGACACTGACCCCTACTGCAATCTGGGCAGGATGGGGCAGCAGACCGTGGCGCATGTATCCCAGGGCAACACCCGGATCGATGACAATCCGCTGTTCTCCGGCCTGCACCAGGCAGCACATACCGCGCACTCCCAGCGATTCTGTTCCTATTATTTTCAGGATCACCGCATCTTTTTCCCCGGAGCATCTTCTTGGCGCTCCCACCAGGGCTTAATATCGAGAACAGGCGTGCCGTCCACCATGTCCAGTCCTCGAACATGAAGAACATTGCCCCGAATATCGACGACCTGCACGATCGACATGCCGATGGGATTGGGGCGCACCGGAGAACAGATACTGAATACCCCCATTGGTTTATGTCCGTGCGGAGGTGTCTGGCAAAAATAATTCGGTGCAAAGGCAGGGCTTTTATGAAAGTAAAAGAGAACAATAATGCGCTCACCGGCCTGGATATCTCTGAGTCCCTCCAGATAATTTTCATCGATGACCAGTGTTCCCTCCGCATCCGATAGCGTCCAGTGTCGGGGAATATTTTTTTCTTTGGTGTGAATGGTGCCTATGGCTTTCATTTCGATTTTCATTGTTTAACGGCGATAGCAATTTTATGGTATGGATAAAGGGTTAGATGGGATAATCAAAAAAAATACATCTGGATTCGAATGAAAATCACAATTATTTACGATAACGAGGCGTACCAAAAAGATCTCACCGCAGATTGGGGTTTTTCCTGCCTGGTGGAGGTTGATGGCAGCAAGATTCTTTTTGATACCGGGGCAAAAGGAGACATCCTCCTGGCCAACATGGAAAAACTCTCTATTGATCCTCTTGCCATTGACACCATCTTCATCTCCCATTCCCACTGGGATCACACCGGTGGACTTGCCACCCTGCTCGACCTGAACCCGGTGAGGGTCTTTATTCCCCAATCATGCCCTTCACCCGAAGGGGCGGCAGAGGTGATCAGAGTCCGGACGCCCGGCAGGCTGGATGACGATAATAATAAAATTTTTTCAAGCGGCGAACTCGATACCATAGAGCAAGCCCTGGCAGTGGAAATCCCACAGGGACTGGTTGTTATTGTGGGCTGCTCACATCCGGGGGTAAGAAATATCCTTCACTCCCTGACGCCATTCGGCAAACCCTTTGGCCTCATCGGCGGCCTCCATGGGTTCAGTGATTATCAGGCGATCAGCAATCTTGCAGTTATATGTCCTGTCCACTGCACCAAGCATGCATCGAAGATACAATCTCTCTATCCCGAAAAGTACATACCTGGCGGTGCGGGTAAGGTGATCACCTTTTAAAAACATTCACCCCACAGTCACTGCAGCAACCGTTAGCCAACCTGTTTTGCCGGATATTGAGACCAAATTAAGATGACACTAACCGTTTGTAGCAGGTCTTGCATGATGGCGGCATCCCGGCCAGGATCTCTGCTGGCAAAAGCCCGGACTCGGGATCAAATATTTTTCTGAATTTCCAATATTTATTACTTTGCCAGATTCGGGTAAGCCCGATGTTTTTAATATTTCCGAAAGAGAAGGTTTCAAAAGGAATCGGCTGAGCTTTAAAAATAGCCACCATCTGCTTGCCTTTTGCTTTGCCATGGCTTCCCGACAGAATCGGATTGGTGAAAACACAGGGTCCCACCTCGCCCGTCACGTTAACAACACAAGCCCGGCAGACATTTTCCGGACAAACACAGGAGGCTTCATCAAGTGAGGGGTCACGATAGGCAAACAGGATATTGTTGTCAGCTGCTTCTTTTTTAATCCCTGCCAATGTCCTGCTGTACTCGTTAAGCCGTTGCGGATTGTTAAAGAGTGCTTCCTGAAATAGTTGTGGTTCCTGGATCAAGGTCAGGTTGCTGGCCACCACCTGCTCAGCGCCCACTTTTTTCGCTAAGCGGGTAATCCGGCTGAGTTCATCAAAGTTGGAGGCGAGCATAATATATGCAAGATGGACAGCCGGTTTTGTGATGTTTCTTTCAGCCTTGATACGCCGCAAGTATTCAAGAGCCGCAACCACAGTGTCAAAATCGGTTCCTTTACGAATTTGATTATGAGTGGCTGGAGTGGTACCAGCAAAACTTACTCCCAGAATATCTACCTGCAGATCAACAATGGTATGGATCATTTCTTTGTTGAGCAGCATGCCGTTGGTTGTAAAACCGACTATTTTGTTCCGGTTTTTACAGAGACGCACCATCTCAAAGATGTCCGGATGAAGAAGAGGCTCACCCCATCCCTGTAAGAACACCAGATTCGTGTGGTTAAGTGAAGGGAGCAGGTCATGAAAAAGAGTAAGCGGCAAATGAGCATTTTGCCAGCTTTCTCTTGCTAACGTGTGGGGGCAATAGATACAGGCAGCGTTGCAATGGGTGGTCACTTCGATCTGGACCCAGTCCAACACCGGACTTATGATTTGCTCTTTTTGTTTCTTGAGCCAGGTAAGCATAACGAATTAGCCCGCATATTTCACAAGTCGAGGCGGCTGCAGATGCGCTGAGCGCAGGAGTAGGCTATAGTTGCCTATGCCTGCTCCTGCAGCGACAAAGCAGGTGCGGTCGCATCGGCTTGCCTTCGGTGA
>JAYEKB010000380.1:0-8752 GCA_034660835.1 Thermodesulfobacteriota bacterium | reverse complement strand
CGGCATTCCCGTGATCGGCTGTGATCAGCAGGGTGCCACCCGTTTTCCTGAAATATGCCCAGATACGTCCAATGCACTGGTCCACGGTCTCGCAGGCCTTGACAGCAGCGTCCATGACCCCGGTATGTCCCACCATATCGCCGTTAGCAAAATTAAGGATCACCATATCATAAGGAGTCCCTGCCGCTTCCTGGTCGGCAAGGGCGGCAAGCAGTTTGTCGGTCACCTCAACAGCACTCATTTGCGGTTTTAGATCATAAGTAGCCACATCCCGGGGGGATTCAATGAGAATCCTGTCCTCTCCAGGAAAAGGGTCCTCTTCTCCACCGTTGAAGAAATAGGTGACATGGGCATATTTCTCCGTCTCCGCAATACGCAGTTGATGCATACCGTTATTACTTACCTCTTCACCAAGAATATGGGTCAGTGTAAGGGGAGGGAAGACAACAGGAAAAGTAAAGTCTGCCTCATATTCGGTCATGGTGACCAGTTCCAAGAGCGCGGGCCGGTTTGAGACATCAAAACCGCTGAAGTCGCTATCTGCAAAGGCATGGCAGAGTTCACGCACCCGATCGGCGCGAAAGTTGAAAAAAAGGACTGCGTCACCGTCTTCTATAGTACCCACAGGCATGCCACCGGCATCAACGAGCACGGTTGGCTTGATAAATTCGTCGGTTTCATCTCGGCTGTATGCGTCCTGCACGGCCTGCACCGGATCAGTTGCAGTTACTCCCTGCCCGGCCACCATTGCCTGCCAACCCTTTTCCACCCGGTCCCAACGGGTATCACGATCCATGGCCCAGTAACGGCCGGACACGGTGGCCACCCGGCCGCAACCGATGCGCCGGGTAGCTGCAACCAGTTCACGCATATAACCCGCACCACTGGAGGGCGGCGTATCACGGCCATCCATAAAACAATGGATCATGGCTTCCAGCTGTCGCGCAGCCGACATTTCGAGCAGGGCAAAGAGATGTTTGATATGGGAATGGACACCGCCGTCAGAGAGCAGGCCGCAGAAATGTATCCTTTTCCCGGCCGCACTGACCCGGTCCATTACATCTACAAGTACCGGGTTGTCGGCAAACTCACCATTTTCAATGGCCAGGTTGATGCGGGAATAATCCTGGTACACAATACGACCGGCACCGATATTGAGGTGACCGACCTCGGAGTTTCCCATCTGTCCCTCGGGCAACCCCACCTGGCCGTTATGGGCAATCAGGATGGTGGAAGGATAGTCGGCTGCCCACGCATCCATATTCGGTGTAGCGGCAACAGCAACCGCATTAGTCTTTGATGGTGAAGCCACACCCCACCCGTCAAGAATAGCCAGCATCACAGGTCGCCCGGCAGCCATCAGTTTTCCTCCGCTTCAGTTAACCCCATTGCCTGCAGGTCAAGCCGGGGAGCGTCATGCCATAAGCCTTCCAGATCATAAAAAGATCGCTTTTCCTTATAAAAAACATGGGCAACCATGTCACCAAAATCGAGCAGCACCCATAGTCCCTCCTGGAGTCCCTCTGAGTGTTTGCTGCTCACCCGTTTGGAGCGAAGCGCCGCTTCAACGGCCTCAGCCAGCCCCTGTACATGACGGCTGGAACGACCACTCATAATGACAAAATAATCGGTAAACGAGGACAGACCCCGTACATCCAGCACTACCAGGTCTTCAGCCTTGGTATCCAGGGCCACCCGGGCACAGATCTCAGCCAGTTCCAGACCACTTCTCTCCCGGTGTTCTTTTTTCAGTTGTCGCATGTTTGGGTTCCGAGTTTATAGTTCCTGGTTCCTGGTTTCTGGTTTCGGGTTATAAAATGCGGATCCAGCAGCCAAGCTTACACCTTATACCTTTTTATACCTTATACCTTTTCCTTACGACTGTTTTTTCCGTGCCCTTTTCTTGCGGGGTGGAAACTCAAAACCCAGTTTTCCCTTATCATCAAGGAGCAGGTAGGCATCAAAGGGCCGTTTTTTCTTGGAAATAAAACCATTGATTAACTCGGTTTTACCATCTGTAAGGAGCTGCTCAATATAATCCGGGTCAATGCGGCGCCCTAAAATAATCTTACCAATACGCAGCCCTTTCTTTTTGTCACCCTCAATGGCTGATTCGGACATAAAGGCCATGGGGGTTTCATAGACCCTGGTGTTGTCCACAGGTGACACCCCGAGCGGTTCCTGTTTTTTGATTTCCGCCAGATCAAGATCAGCAGTGGAATCGGCAAACTGAAAATCCACTTTCGACTCATGAATGCGTACCGAGGCAGTAAAGGGTTTCCCCTTTTTTGAACGGAAATCACTGTACGGCCCCAAGGTCTCGCCCCGGATCAAACGCACAATTTCCTCTTCCTCCATAATCCGACCACCCAACACTTTACGGATCATCAAGGTGTTATCTTCCGACTCGTAGGCAGTGGCTGTCTCATAAAACCTGCGGTCGTCCACCGGAGAGAACGAAGCCTCCTGCCGAACCGGACCATCACCTCCTTTCACCTTTGTCACGATTTCTGCCGTTTTATCACGGATCTCGTTCATGAACTGGTCGCGGGTCATGGTTCCTTTTAATATCTGAGAGAGCTTATACTCCCACTCACCTGTGAGCTCCGGCGAGGCCAGTACATCAATCTCCCGGGCTTCCAGCAGGGCAAGCAGCTCAAAGGCCTTGCCGGTAGGGATCAATTCCCGCTGTTCACGGACAATATATTTCTCACCCAGCAGTTTTTCGATAATTGCCGCCCGGGTAGCAGGAGTGCCCAGGCCACGATCCTTCATGGCCTCGGCCAGTTCCTCGTCATCAACCAGTTTGCCGGAATGCTCCATGGCAGACAGCAGGGTTGCCTCTGAAAACCGGGGCGGCGGCTTGGTCTCGTGTTTCTGCTGATCAATTTCCCGGCAGAGAACCGGCTTTCCCTCGGGCAGAGCCTGCAGGGTCGTCGCATCCCCTGCCCCCGCCTTTGCCCCGTAGATTGCCTTCCAGCCAGGCTCCACCAGAATTTTACCCTCAGTAAGAAATGTCTCCTGCTCAACCACGGACAGACGGCGAGTTTTATGAAAAACAGCCGGTGGAAAAAAAACGGCCAGAAAGCGCTGCACGATCATCTGGTAGATCTTCAACTCCGGCTCACTCAAATTCCCGGGCAGGCCGGCGGTTGGAATGATTGCAAAGTGATCACTGATCTTCTTGTTGTTAAAAATACGTTTGGACTTTTTCAGGTATCCTTTTTCCAGAGCCTCACCGGCAAACTTGCCGTACTGCCACTGCTGCTGGCGCGCCACTACTTTTTTGGCTGTGGGCAGGTAATCTTCAGGCAAACAGCGACTGTCGGTACGAGGATAGGTAATCACTTTATGACGCTCATACAGGGCCTGGGCAAGACCCAGTGTGTTCTTGGCGGAAAAGCCGAACCGGGAGTTGGCCTCCCGCTGCAGCAGAGTCAGGTCGTACAGCGACGGTGCAGACTGGCTGGATTTTTTACTGGTCTCCTCAACAATGGCCTCTTTACCGGTACATTTTGTAACAATGGCGGCAGCCTTATCCTTATCCCAGAGCCGGTTTCGGCGACCATGGGGCAATTCCGGATCTTTTTTAAAGCCGGTATCGATCCACACCCCTTCATAACTGATGGTCGTACAGTCAAAGGTGGCATGCAGCTCCCAGTAATCGGTAGACCTGAAGGCACGCCGCTCTGCCTCCCTCTTGACCAGCAGCGACAGAGTCGGGGTCTGCACCCGGCCACAGGGAGTTTTACGAAAACCACCGTGGCGAGAGTTAAAACTGGTCAGGGCCCGGGTGGCGTTGATGCCGATCAGCCAGTCCGCCTCGGACCGGCACAGGGCCGTATCCTCAAGGGTCAGCATTTCATCATTATCCCGCAGGTTTGACAACCCCTCACGGATAGCGTTTAAGGTCATGGATTGCAGCCAGAGCCTGCGGATGGATTTTCCGGCCACGGATTTTGTAAAGGCCTTTTTAAGAATGTATTTAAAAATCAGCTCCCCTTCGCGCCCTGCATCGCAGCCATTGACGATCACATCCACATCCCGGCGGCGGATCAATTTACTCAGCGCATTATACTGACTTTTGGTATTGGGCAGCACAGTCAGGGGAAACGTTTCCGGCAAAATAGGCAGGTTGTCCAGGCTCCACTTCTGGAACCTGGGATCAATTTCCTCGGGAAAGCCAATGGAGACCAAATGACCGATGGCATAAGAAACAATGTAGTCATTGCTTTCATAATGCGTCTTGGATCTTTTAAAGGTGCCGGGCAGGGCCTTGACAATGTCGCCGGCCACACTTGGTTTCTCGGCTATGATGAGTGTTTTTCCCATTCTTATCTCTATTCATACAAATTTATAAAAATCGTAACACAATTATTCCACCACAGAGGGGACAGAGTCCACAGAGAAAAAATAGAATAAATCTCTGTGGACTCTGTGCCCTCTGAGGTAAATCAAAAAAACTGATCAGCGACCCGCTGCTTATACGGTACCAAGAAATTCAAGGAGTGCGGCATGCCAGTTATCCGGCTGGTCCTGGTAGCAGGGATGCGGTGCGCCTTCAAGAACCAACCGCTTTGCACCTTTGATGGAGTCGAGCAGGATGTCACTGTTGGCAATGGGGGATATCTGGTCATCTCCACCCCAGACAAGAAAAACAGGCAGGTTGATTTGAGAGAGCCTGTCTTGATTTTCCGCAACCCCGACTGTCCCGACCAGAACCAGGCCGCCCAGGATACCGGGATGGTTGAGGGAAAACTCCAGGGCAATCCGTCCGCCCATGGAAGGACCGATCAACACGGGCCGTTCCAATTCGAGACGGCTGATAAAGTCTGCCAGTACTGTGTCCTGGTCAGCCTCGCAGGCGGGGGAACCACCGAAACCCGGCATGTCCAGGGCCAGCGGATGATAACCGGCTGTTGCCAGTTTCTCCAGGGTGCCGAGTTCCTGCCAGCTTGCGGCTTGAAATTTCATGCCGTGCAGCAGGATCACATCCCTGTCTTCAGGGTTTCCCGCTTCAAGATAGTGCAGGCGACAGGAAACAGTATCAATTTTTTTTGAAATAATATCAGTCATTTTTTATACACCAAAGCAAAATTTATACGATTAAGAACCAGATATTCTGCCAAAATCAGGAGACAAGAAGTAAGCGACATCAACGTCTTTGTCAATGGCAACTGTAAAGAAGATGCTCAGGGGAAGGGATTTATCACCATCATCACAGGATGGCTGTTTTGATAATTAAGAATTCTCATTTATTGGTAAAGGGCGGCTGCATGATTCGATCAGGTGAGTGTAGACTACAATGCCTGCGGAAAATGTACCGCAGGCATCCAGATGATACTTTGAGAATCTCAATCCAGCACACACAGAATCATATATCTGCCTCCTGTGGACTGCCAAACCATTTCGAATTTGTAGCCCGCATATTTCATGAACACTTTGTTTAAGGCATCATAACATGCGGATTTTTTGGTGATAATTTCAATCCTATCTCTTTTTAGAAATTTGCAAAGTGTTCACCGAAGGCAAGCCGATGAGGCCGCACCTGCTTTGTCGCTACCTGAATAAGCATAGGCAACTATAGCTTAGTCAGGTGCTCAGCGCATCTGCAGCCACCTCGACTTGTGAAATATGCGGGTTAGTGCAAAATCAGGGTTTGGCTGAGGTCTTCTTTTTTTCCTCGGTAAGCTCCTTTTTCTTGGCAGCAAGATCTCTTAACAGGCCTTGATTCGCATACTGCATTTTTTGCAGACGCTCCTGTTGCTCAGAAATTGTGGTGAGCAAAAGATCCTTGTTGATGTTCCAGTGGGTCAGTTTCTTGTTCATCTCTTCAAGAACCGCATCCTTGTTTTCTACCATCAGCTCAAAACCCATTACCTGCGCGCGTAATGCCTCATATTTGCGGGTAATACTTGTCTGGTCAAGAGCAGCAACTTTTTCACCTAGATCGCGAATGGACAAGGCTGACTCTTCCAATTTTTCCTTCAGTTCCTGAATAGTTGATTCAGCCTGTGTACCCTGTTCCTGCAGCTCCTGGACAGAGGATTCATTTACGGCAAGTTTTTCCTCCAATTCTTCCGCTTTCTTGACTCCCTGTTCAGCAACAGCAAGTTTTTCCTGCAGATCCTGGAGAGACAATTCCATTTGAGCTGATTTTTCCTGTAACTCCAGTGCTTTCTGTGATCCCTGTTCAACAAGAGCAAGTTTTTCCTCCAACTCCTTGAAAGAGGATTCACTTTTAGCAAGTTTCTCCTGTAGTTCTTTTGCTCTCTGTGCCCCCTGTTCAGCAACAGCAATCTTTTCCTGTAAATCCTGGACAGACGATTCCATTTCGGCGAGTTCTGTATGCAGTTTTTCCTTTTCCTGTGTTTCCTGTTCAACAGGAGTGAGCTCACTCTTTATCCACACCCTGGAGCTATAATCCCCTTTTACCTTTGCCCTGGTTTCTGCCAGTTCCTCAGCCGTAGCAACAAGATGTTGCTTTTGTATTTCAACAGCAGTTTCAGCTGTTGCGAACTTATGCTGCATTTCCCGGAGTAACGATTCAGCTTTTGCAAGTTTTGCCTGTAGTTCTTCCCTGCTCAATGCGCCCGGTTCAGCAGGAGCGACCTCACTCTTTATCCACATCCTGGAAGAAAATTTTTCTATCTTGGCCCGGGCTTCCTCGGCTATTTCTTTCGCAGCAGCAAGCTGATGCTCTCTCGTTTGCAGTGCAGCCTGCAAATCAGTCACCTGCTTCTGCAGGGCATCAACCTGCTGCTGGTTGTTATCCGTTGCCACGACTGGTGCGTTCTTCATCCTGCTGATCTGTCCGGCCAGATTATCTTTTTCCCGGGTCAGGGCTGCCACAACAGCATCATTGTTAGAAATCTTGGCTTCAAGGGCTTTGCCGGCCTTGCTCAATTTCTTCAGGTCATTTTGTGCCTTAGTCAGTTGCTCTCCACTCACTTGCACTGTTTTCTGCAACTTGGCGGCTTCAGTCTCGGCCTGCTCCAGCTGGGAAACTACTGTCTTCAACTCCTGCTTGGCCGCCTTTCCCGACCTGTTTCCTAATTGCCCCCATAAAAAACCCAGAACCAGCAGTACCGCCAATATCCCAATTACCAGATTCTTGTTCATAGCCAACTCCTATTTGTTAAAATCATCTTGAGCAAAGGTACGACTGGATCTTACAAAAACGCTTCATGCACAGGTAGTCATTGAAAACAAATGGTCTACTTTTCTTCTAAGAAATCACCTACAGTAACAGATCTCGGGGTTCAAAACCATGCAGTTTTTTCATGCCGCATAGTTTTAAAGTTCAGGGGCATCCCATCTACAGTATTCGGGCAACAAACCAGGCAACCATAATACAGGAAATGACGACCTTGGCCAGTGAACCACCTATAAATCCCAAAAAGGAGCCAAAACCCGAGTGCAGTGCCTGCTTGAGCTCCTGCCCCATGATCAATTCCCCGGCAATCGCTCCCACCAGCGGCCCAATCAGGATACCGATGGGACCGATAACAAAAATAAGCAAAGAACCGAGAACCGCTCCCCAGGCTGCTGCCTTTGAGCCGCCGTACATCTTAACTCCAAAGGCCGTGGCCAGAAAATCTACCAGGTAACTGAGTCCCACCAGCACACTCTGACCTATAAAAAACAGGAGAGAGAGGGTGTCAAAACCAGTAATCAGGCCATAGGCCAGAAAACCACACAGGATCAGGATCGTCCCCGGCAGCACCGGGAAAAGGGTACCGACGAAACCAGCAACAATAAAAGGTACACTGGCCAGAAAACCCCAAACATGAGGATTGACAAGGGTAACGGTGAAAAGAGACCGAAACCAGTCAGTCAATGGTCAGAACCTTTGCTCCGCAAACAGCACCACTCTTCAGATCAGTCAATGCCCTGTTTGCCTCTTCCAGTGGATAGACTTCAACCCGCGGCCGGATATCCAATTCTGCTGCTAACTTCAAAAAATCACGCACATCTGACCGACAGACATTGGCCACCGACTTAATCTCTTTTTCCAGCCAGAGATGACGGGGATAGTCAAGCTCAGCCGGCAAATCCCGGTCAGTATCTTCCTTGCGGATGGCATTGATCACCAGCCTGCCCCCGGGCCTGAGATGTTCCATGGCTGCAAGCACCGGTCTCCAGACCCGGACCCGAAGCAGTACCTCGTATGGACCTGGCGAAGGAATTTCCCGCTCACAAAACACAAGAGGCTCAGGGTTATGCTGCAGATCAGTGATGGTCTGCAGCACCTGAGCCTTCATATTACCTCTTTGGGCCGCCAATGCCCTCTGACTGTACTATTGCTGTACCGGGGTCTGAATAAGCTGCTCGTTTAAGTCGGCAAGCTCCTGATTCTTGGCAGCCAGCTCTTTCACCAGTTCCCGATTCTCGTTCTGCAGTTCCTGCAGTCCATCCTGCTGATCAGTAATCCTGGAAATCAAAACATCCATGTTGACCTTCCAGTGGTCCAGCTCCTTGCTGGTCTCTTCAATGGTCGCATTCTTCTCTTCAACAATCTTTTCAAGGCCTATTACCTGGGCGCGTACGGTTTCATAATCGCGGAGAACTTTGGACTCGTCTGTTGCCGCTTCGGCAATGGCTAATTTTTCCTGCAGATCCATGAAAGCTGCTTCGGCTTTCGCAAGTTTTGCCTGCAATTCGTCAGTACCCTGCATTCCCTTTTCAACAGAAGTTGCAGCAGCGAGCTGTTGCTTCAATGCATCAATCTGCTGCTGACCACTACTCGCTC
>JAYEKB010000379.1:0-8801 GCA_034660835.1 Thermodesulfobacteriota bacterium | reverse complement strand
CTAAACACGCGCTGCACGGTTAAGACCGGGAGATGAGGTTGAGTTAACTGTGCGCAGTTGGCAGGATGTGGCAGATGAACTGGACGGCTTAAATCGCAGCGAGCTGGATGAACAGGAACTGCATTTGCAGGAACCGGTCTGTGGACAATGGCAGGAGGAATGATCTGAACATGAAGAATAGAAGAATCAGAAGACATCGAAGTCGAAAAAATCAGCCATCCTGGCAAAATGTTTATCGAGAGAATAGATTTTTCCACCATGCTGCATTGCATTCTGTACGATAATCAGATCAGGAATCCCAACACCATTGAGACCATTCACAAGACATGAGTACTGTAAGTCAGTCAACTGATCCCACTGGATGTTAATCTCCAGTCTATTCATATTGCACAGTAATTCAATGAGGTTGCGTTGCTTTTTAAGCTTAAGAAAAGGGATCAACTCTGTGAGTATCAGGTCGTTTATAACAACCAGGTTCTCATCGATCAAGAAATCAACCTTTTCATAGTTGTTCCCATTTCGGAAATATTCAATCCATACCGACGAATCGATCAGAACCGACATTTCCGCCCTCTGAGTTCATCAAGGTCAATGTCCAGGTCCACCTTTCCTTTGTAGTTCTTGATCTCAGCAATCTTTGACTTCCTGATCAACTGTTCAAGGGCAGTGACGATGACTTTGGTTTTAGTCTTGATGCTGGTGCTTTTCATTGCTTCAGCAACTAAATCTTCAGGTAAGTCCAATGTCGTTCTCATAATGATCCCCTTTGTTTTGTATGCATAATTTTATCATTTCGTGCATAACTATGTCAAGGTCTGTTTTACTGTTTTACCTAACCCGGATAAACCGGAAAATGTAGGGTGGATAAGCCGAAGGCGCATCCACCAATCTTGTTGCCGGTGGATGCGCTAACGCTTATCCACCCTACTGATTTTAATTGCGAAAAATAATTTCTTGCCATAAAAAACACGAAAATAATAATTAAGATACTAAATACTGCGATTGACAAGTTCGGAGTCTCTGCTTCCCTGCCGGAGATGCTTTGAGATGTTCAAGTTATTTTCGAACAACTCCTAAGGGTGGCTAAGTCATAGGCGCATCCACCAATGAAACTGCTACATCTTATGCAACAGGTAAAGAGGGTATTGTTAGTATGATTTCGGTATAATCTTTAGTGGATTCTCCCATCTTCAGGGTTCCTTCCAGCTTGGTAATGGCAGGCATCAGATGACTTTCCGACAGGTTTTCAGGAGATAGTTGAGAAGATCCACCCAGACGAAATGTTATTTCTGCATTTTTTTCATTCTGGCCGGTGATGATAGTCAGGGTGTCTCCGCTATCCAGTTGATCCAGACTCAGGATGTACACCCGGTATACGACATGCTGTAACAGTGCTGGATCATTGTATATTGCAGATAAACCTTCTCCAGTTTTCAGGATAAAGTTGATCTGTCGTAATTTGGAAAAACGTTCCAGAAAAATGCATTCTTCCGTTACCAGGTCATTGATGTGAAAGGAGGATTGCGGCGTGTCCGGTCGATGAGCAAATCCGCTGAGATGATGAAACATCTTGGCTGCAATAGCCACCCTTCGTTCAATGGCAGAGATCGATTTTCGTAAACGTTCCACCGACATTTCATCTTCACCACATCCACCCATTGCAATAATATCGTCCATCAACCCGTTAGATTCCCGGATAATGCCGAGGTGATTTTTCATGTCGTGGGAAAAGCCGGCCATCAGACGGCCAAAGGATTCTATCTGTTCCTGTCGAATGGAGTTTTCAGTCGTTGCATCCATGAGAGCTATGCCTTGCTGCGTTTTTCGTCAGCTGAGTTGATTTTTTTCAGCAGTTCTTTAAGGTCGACCGGTTTCATAAGGTAATCAAAGGCCCCTTTTTCCATTGCCTCTATCCCGGATCCCGCTGAACCATGTCCGGTAAGCATAATGACTTCAATAGTTGGATCGTGTTTCTTTATTCCCTCCAAAACATCAAGCCCACTCATGTCGGGCATTTTTAAATCAAGAATTATTATCTCCGGTTCGATCGTACTCAAGACAGCAAGGCCTTCTCCGCCGCTGTATACATCAGTGACGTCAAAACCACGGAGTTGCAGTCGTTGGCACAAAGTTGAGGCAAATTCAACTTCATCATCAATTATCAAAAGTTTCGCGTTTGTCATATGTCCCTCATTCCTGTTCACTTTGCTTGACCGGCAAGGTAATTTCAAATGCTGTTCCTATGCCGACCTCAGAGATTACATTGATATTTCCGCCAAGTTTTTTAAGTATGCCGTAAACGATGGATAAACCCAGGCCGGTTCCTTTGCCTGTCTCCTTAGTCGTAAAAAAAGGATCAAAGATGCGCTGCTGAACCTCCGGAGGTATCCCGGGTCCGTCATCAGTAATTCTTATCTGGATGTTGTCCTGGTCAAGCTGTCTGCTGCTCAGGGTAACTTGACCGTTACTGCCGATCGCATCTATGGCATTATTGGTTATATTAATGAGGATCTGCTGTAGTTGCCCTCGATCACTGACAATCGTACTTACCTGTTCATCCAGATCAAAATCTATCTCTATCTGGTTGTAAGAGGCTTCTTTTGCAAGAAAATCAACAACCTCTCTGACAATGACATTGATATCAATTTCCTCTGTCTTCACCTCTGCCTGACGGGCAAAACCGAGTAAACGATGGGTAATCTTCTTGCATCGCTCCACACTGCCCTGGATACCGCCAAGTGTTTCCATCATTAATTTTTTATGTGCAAAATCCTCGGACATTTCCATGAAATCCTGAACAAGGCCGGTTTTCTGGTTTATTACCGCAAGAGGATTATTGATTTCATGGGCCACACCAGCTGCCAACCTGCCGATAGAGGCAAGCTTGTTGGGCTGCTCGGCTTCAACAAGGAATTGCTCTCGTTTTTTATCTGATTTACGAAGGTGGTCGGTAATTGCGTTACTGATCCCTAAGATCAAAAATATAGCGGTAATTGCACAGGTTAGAAAAATAGTTGTTAACCGTACTTTGAACTCCCGCCATGAATCAGCGTATAAGTATTGCTCTTTTACCAGCACTAATTTCCATGGTGTATTTGACAGATTAACAACTGCATGGATAATCTGTTGTCCGTTAATAGTTTTTTGTACGATACGCATCGCCGCTGCTTTATGCATGCTTGAGTAACGTGCCGCTATTCTTTCTTTGAAACGTTTGTCTGTTTTATCTGTTAAGCCGAGCAACAGACATTTTTCACCAATTTTCCCATATTTTTTTGGTTTAGTCTGGGCGAAACGGTCTGAATCAACAAGAAATATGTCATCGGCATAGGTGGTGCTGATGGTATCGACAAAGTTTTGCAGCGTTTTTCCATCAATAGTAACACGCAAGACCCAACTCCCTTTCCCCCGGGGGAGTTTTCTGCTCACGGCAATGACAAAGTGGGGAACATGCCGAAATCCGGAAAAGACACTGCTGATATACACACCGTGAAACAGGACCTCCTTGTACCAGGTTTGATCTGAGTAATTGTGCTCTTCCAGTTGATAGGGGCCAAAGTAAGATTTCTGCATACCCTGTGAGTCGATGACCTCAATATCAGCAAATCCGGGATATTCACTTTGCAGCCGGACAAAGAGGGACTCCAGTTTCTTTGGATCAATCAACTCCTGATAACGATCATCGGGGGCAACGAATTTTACGACTGACTGCAGTTCTGAAACAAACTTTTCAATGGCGTTTGTGGTCTGTTCCAAATGGAGAACCAGTTGATCGAGTTCTTCATTCTGCAGGAGCTCACGGACCTGATCATACGAGAGGATGGAAATAAAAGTTAACGGCACAAGAACGAGTATTGTCAATATAACACGAAGGCCCCTTGAAAAATTTTTATAACCTTTATCAAGATCAGCTCCGCTCAGGATGTTGTCCGAGGGCGGAGGAAGAATCATTGACAGCCAACCGGATCGCTCTTTCACTGGGCCACCTCTTTAGATGTTACTCCAGCTAAGATGTTGCCAGGTTCGAGAGTATTGTTTATGACCAGTTCCAGCACATCAGTATAGGGTCCGACAACAGCATCGATGACCGTAATCTTTTTCCAGGTCAGAAACTGGTAGTGCTGCTCTTCAATTCCACCACAAATGACGGTGGCGACATTTTCCTGCAGGGCAAGATCGCATATTATTTCGGCAGATACATCGGATATAATGATGGAACGGGGTTCTTCCAGTAGTTGCCGGTCATAATATGCTGCAATAATTACTTCCGGGCTCAGATCAAATCGAGGAGATACAAAGTCACCGCGGGTGGTAATCATAATTTTCATGTTTTTCCCTCAGGCCAGTTTGTATTTATTTAATTTGCGCCAAAGGGTGGTCCTGCCCCAGCCAAGTATCTCCGCCGCCTTGGAACGGTTGCCTCCAGTCTTGCGCAACGCATCCATAATCATTTCTTTTTCCATTTCCGTCCAGCCGCCTGTTTTATCAGCAAATTGTTCCCGAACGACTGCTGATGCTATGGCGGGGGCAATGGCGACTGGAGCCTGTCCTGGAGGATCCGGTGATCTGAACAAATATTGCGGTAGATCTTTTATTCCGACTTTGTTTCCCTGGCAGATATTGGCTGAATATTCTGCAATGTTTCGCAACTCCCGCACATTTCCCGAATAGTGATAGCTGCTCAAGGTATTCATAGCTTTATTTGTAAACCCGACAACATTCCGGCCAAGATTTGTACTGAATTGCCGCATAAAATGATCCAGCAGCAGCTTGATGTCGCCGTCACGTTCTCGAAGAGGCGGCATGTGTATCCGTAAGACATTGAGCCGATAAAAGAGATCTTCCCTGAAATTTCCCTGCTGTACCTCCTGCCTGAGAGAGCGATGGGTTGCGGCTATGATGCGCACATCGACCTTTACCTTTTTACTTGCTCCCACTGGAAAGAACTCCTGATCATCCAGTACGGAAAGAAGCTTTACCTGCAAGGGGAGGGAGAGATCACCTATTTCGGTAAGAAATATTGACCCCCTGTGGGCAAGACGAAACATTCCGGGTTTGTCTTTTACTGCACCTGTAAAGGCGCCTTTAACATGGCCGAAAAGTTCAGATTCGAGCAAGGCTTCAGGCAGTGCCCCACAGTTGACCTTGATAAAAGGATGTCGGGCGCGCTGCGATGACTTGTGCAGCGCTTCCGCAATCATATCTTTACCGGTTCCTGTTTCTCCCGTGATTAAAACCGAGGCATCGGTACGGGCCAGAACAGACATCAGCTCAAAAACTTTTTCCATCTGCGGGCTATGGCCAAGAATTTCAGTTCTTGCAGATGTCCCGTCCTGTTGTGCATCCACTGCTTTTAAAACGGAGATATCCTCTAAAACAATAAGTACTCCGACAGGCTTCCCCTGTTCATTGTGAAGGCGGGAAAGGGTAAAGTGAATAGGGATTTTTTTTCGTCTTCGGTTAATAATATTGCCTTCGGTTGAAACAGATTCCCCGCTTTCCAGTACATCTCTGCATACCTGGTTCTTGCTGCCGAGATTTGAACGTAGAATAAATTCTCCGTAAACCCCTATGGCCTCATCTGTGACATATCCCGACATGGCCTCAAGATAACGGTTCATTGCCACGATGCATAGATTCGTATCCAGAAGAGCAATGCCATGGGGGACAGCATTTAACAGCTCGGAAATTAGTGAGGAATTTTGAAGTGAAGGGTCAGTTTTCATTTTTTCACGTGCTTGAATTTTCTTTGAAAGGCAGGTTATCTGTTTCATTATGAAACAGATAGTACTGTTTTTTTTGTTTCACGCACATGATTTCTTAGATCTTGACCATATAACCGATTAGGGGGTTGCCCCCGTAATCGGTTGCGATCTTACTTCGGCATTATGTCGAAAAAACGGCTGTTGATCATAAAATGCACACCAATGCTGGCAGCATAGCCCAGGGAGATTACCGGCATCCATTTCAGATGCCCACCAAAGGTGTACATTCCCCGGGACTGCCCCATGAGGGCTACACCGGCGGCTGAGCCGATGGAGAGCATGCTGCCGCCGACACCGGCGGTCAGGGTGACCAGCAGCCAGTGGCCCATGGACATGTCGGGCTGCATGGTAAGCACGGCAAACATCACCGGGATATTGTCCACAATGGCGGAAAGAAAACCGACCAGGATATTGGCAGTTACCGGGCCCCAGCTCCCATACATGACCTGGGAGGCCATGGCCAGGTAGCCGATAAAACCAAGACCGCCGACACAGAGGATAACACCGTAGAAAAACATCAGGGTGTCCCACTCGGCGCGGGCTACATTTCTAAACACATCAAAGGCTACGGTGTCACCGAGCCGTTCTTTTGCTTTTTCAGGGTCGTAATCCGGACTGTCCTGATCGTTTTTGTGGGTTATTTTCAGGTAAAAGCCAAATAATTTCAGATAGGCAAGACCTGTCATCATTCCCATCATAGGCGGCAGGTGCAGGAAATTATGAAAGCTGACGGCCGTGGCAATGGTCATGAGGAAGAGGCCAATGACCACAAAAGCGCCACGTTTCAACTTGATGTTGATCTCACAGGTAGCAGGCTGGACCTTGGGCACGGCAAAACTCATGATTACGGCAGGTACCACCCAGTTAACCACGGATGGGATAAAGAGGTTGAAAAAAGTCCCGAAACTGACGATCCCCTTCTGCCAGACCATGAGGGTAGTGATGTCGCCAAAGGGACTGAAGGCTCCACCGGCGTTGGCTGCAACGACGATATTGATACATGCCAGGCTTATAAATTTTGTGTTACCCTTGCCTATGGCCATGACCACGGCGCACATGAGCAGGGCAGTGGTCAGGTTATCGGCCACCGGTGAGATGAAAAAGGAAAGGACGCCGGTAAGCCAGAAGATCTTGCGCAGGGAATAGCCGGCGCAGACAAGCTTGACCCGCAGAGTTTCAAAGACCTGCCGTTCTTCCATGGCATTGATGTAGGTCATGGCCACCAGCAGGAAGAGAAAGAGCTCTGCATACTCAAGGATGTTATGACGTACTGCTATTTCAGCAGCATGATTGAAACCGTGGCTGGCATAGATCCAGCCGATTATACCCCATATCAACCCGGCAGCCAGCAGGACCGGCTTGGATTTACGCATGTGGGTATACTCTTCAGCCATGACCAGGGCGTAGGCAACAACGAAGATAAGAAGTGCGGCATAGCCGACCCAGCTTGAGGTGAGGTCAATATGGTGTCCGCCACCTGCTGCCGATGCCAGGGTGATCCCCGGTATGCCTATCAACATGAAGATAAGAACAAATATTCTGTACGATAACTTGATCACAACCCTACCTCTTCTTTCATAAGTTGATGATTATTGTCTCTGCTGACCAGTTATTTCAACAAGTTAATCGTGATATGCGTAAATGCTCAATAACGGGTGGTTCATGTTTTTTGTAGGGGCCCAGTCCCCAGGGCGATTGCCAGCTTGTGGTACGATGACGGCCCTCTTATCGCCCTGGGGACAGGGCTCCTACACGGAATAGCATGACATTGCCATCGATTATTGTGAAGATACTGACAAGCGGGCAGGTTTTCCTGCCCGCTTGTCTTGCAAAGAAAGAAATTTACATCGTCTTTGGAACAAAAATCTCCATGCCCATCACCGGCCAGATCACTGCAACCGCAAGCCAGGTGACCAGCATAAGGATGACACTTGCAGGAATACCCCACAAAAAGAATTCAGCAGTGGTGAACTGCTTGGAGTTGTAGGCAATGGCGTTGGGAGCGGCACCAACCAGCAAAAGGAAGGGCATACCGGCAACGACCAGGGCCGAGAAAAGGATAACCTCGCCGCCTACACCGAGGTAGGGGGCAATGACCAGGGCTACGGGTAGCGAGATGGCAATGGCTGCCACGTTCATGATAAAGTTGGTCATCATCATGACAAAGAAGGCCATACCGAGAATAAAGACAATTGGTGGAGAGGTCTGAAACATAACCAGCCAGTTGACTGCCATCCATTTTGCAGCCCCGGTCTCCCACAGACAGAAACCAATGGACATGGCTCCGGCAAAGAGCAGGATGATGTTCCAGGGAATCTCCTCAAGGTCATCAACATCAAGAATGTTAAAGAGGAAGAAACCAATGGTGGAACAGAGCAGAATGCCTGTTTTGTGCAATCCGGCAAGGGCAGGGATGAAATTTTTCAGGGCAATGACCAGAATAGTCAGTACAACAATGGAAGCAGTAATAATTTCTTGCTTACTCCAGCCGCCCAGTTCATTATACATCCTGCCTGCTTTATCTTTCAGACCGGGAATTCGTTCCCGTTCAGGTTTGAAAAAAAGCATGAAAAAGCCCCAGAGTATAAAGGTCATAATCCAGCCAATAGGGAACATGTACCAGGTAAGCTGAAAAAAGCTGACGTCGACATTCATGATGTCTTTGTAAAAACCAAGGGCAACGGCACCACGGGCTGCGCCCAGCAAGGTAACAATACTGCCTGCACCTGCCACATAGGCCATGCCGATGAAAAGCCCCTTGCCGAATTTGGTGGGTGAATCTTCATCGGAATACAGGGCATGGATGGCCATGAGCAGGGGAAACATGGTGGCGGCAACTGCCGTATGGGCCATGACATGGGTCAAGGCCGCTGTCATGACAAAGCAACCAAGATAGATCATACTTGTCTTTTCACCGACAATGGAGAGCATCTTATAGGCAATACGCTTGGTAAGTCCTGTCTTGGTAAAAACCATACCAATGACAATGGAACCAAAGATAAACAGAACTGAAGGATCCATGAAGTCTTTGAATGC
>JAYEKB010000378.1:0-8802 GCA_034660835.1 Thermodesulfobacteriota bacterium | reverse complement strand
GGCCGCATCGGCTTGCCTTCGGTGAACACTTTGCAAATTTCTAAAAAGAGATAGGATTGAAATTATCACCAAAAAATCCGCATGTTATGATGCCTTAAACAAAGTGTTCATGAAATATGCGGGTTAGGGACGAAAATTTAATACATATCAGTTAGTGATCTATCCTGCGCTGGAATATTTTGTATAAATGGATCGGATTGCAGGGGTTGACCTGTTTTGTCCTTTATAAAGTCTGCAAGGTCCAGACTGTTTCCTTCGCTCCACCATTGTTGCAGCATGCTGCCCGCCACAGTTCCCAGGTACCATGTCTCACCATACATGTTCTGCAGGTACTTTTCTATGGAGGCGGATCCGAGAAAGGCCTGAAAATAGTCAAGTGAATAAAAATCAGGCATCATATCAAAGAGATAGGTTTCCGGATCGTAGTAAAAACCTGTTTCCTGTTGCATGGTATCGGCATAGTACTGTTCCCCGCGCTGGAGATGTCCCTGCTGAAAATTTTCCACCTCGATCACCAGCTTGGCCGCATATCTTCTGGCCAGGGTGAGCCATTTTACCTCATGCACCCGGGAAATCATTTCCGCTCTATCGGTATCAAGACCAACAACCTCGTGCAGGAACTCCTCTGACATGCACATTTTCTGAAACAAGAAGGCAAAACTCTCTGAAAGTGCACCGGATTGGAAAAAATCGTTCTGCTCCGGAGGAAGCTCAGCATCTGCATACAGAAAGGTCATTGCGTGACCGAGTTCGTGGCAGAGGGACTCCAGGTCAAGCCAGCCTTTCATGGGCCCTACGATGATATGAACTTCACCTGGAATGTGCACAGGAATACAATAAGGCTGGACTCCGGGGTCGTCCTGCTCGTGAATGATCAGCCGCGCAGGATCCGAGACAAGCGTATAGCCGGTCTTATGAAAAAACCTGAGTATATCTTCATTGCTGAGCCTGACAGGAAAAAAACGATCCAGGTAGCGCAGCCCCAGCAGATAGATTGCATCAAAACGGGAGGCCTGCTCTAAGGAGAGGCCGGTGACTTTGAGCAGAAGCGGTGGCAGCAGCTTTTTATATGGTGCTCCGGTTTCCCTGAGAAAAGCTGACGCCTCTGCAGCGGCACGAGTCAATGAAATATCTCTTTTTTCCTCACAAAAGGCAATATAATCGGAATAATGAAGCTCCTCAGACAGAACTTCAAGCAGTGTTTTCCAGGTGGCATGACTGAAAGGGGCGAGAAAACGGCACAGGGAGCGCACTTCCCGCGTCAAGATACTACGCCTATCCTTGTCTTGCGTATCCTGGCACCAGGTGACAACCTGGTTGAAGGGGATGTCTTGACCGCCTGCCTGGGCATTGGCCCCGTTCATCCACGTGGTGAGCATGGCCTGAAAGGGCTCCACCCGGGAGCGTAGAAAATGATCCGTGGCCTGATGATAAATCCCCTTGCCGCTGTCGAGCTGCTTGATGGTTTTTAGATCTGATATGGTCAGCAGAGTTTCATCATTCTTGCGGGATTGCATGCGGCCCAGGTGCAATGCAAGATCCCGCTGCCGCGTAGACTTGGTAATGGCCTGCAGCCTGCTCATCCAGAACTCCCGGGCAGCAGCTTCATTGCCTTGGCACGGCATCATGGACAATCCGGAATTCTTTTCTTTTGTTCTTCCAAGGTCAGACCGATCAATACATGGATGAGCCTGTTGATTAATGAGGATTTTCGTTCGAGGTCAAGGCACATATATAATTTTACCACAGGCATATAGTTGATATTCCAAGGATAAAATTTTATGTGTAACGCAGAGATCGGGTGAAAAGACCATTAATCAATGGGCTCATGGATGCCGGCTCCAAGAATAGTGCCAAGCCCGTAAAAGGTAATAAGGGACGGGGAGAGGCTGCGCTTCAGCGTAACCGGCATGGGTCCGTTACGGGTACTCCCTGCTCCAGAAAACGCGGATCGTTTTTTCACCGTCGCCATAGGTGAATGAGAGGTCGCCCTGGTAGGCACGGGAGACCGCCTCGCCGATACGGCGGGCAATGTGGATGCCGGTGGTCGTTATCAGGGTGTTCTCATCTTCCTCGCTTATGTCCATGATTCTTTCCAGGGGATGCTCACTTTTTTCCTGCTCTTCTTCGTTGCGGATGAGATTGAGCATCTCCTCCTGATGTTTCGGGAAAAAAGATCCCTTGATTTCCAGGTGCCCTGCCGGGTAGTTGTCGGCAATACGTTGACAGGCGGGACAAAGCACCTTGTTGGCCTTAACAGGTGGTTCATACCAGGTCCAGCGGCCCTCAAGGTACACACTGTTGCACTGGGTACATACTGTCGGTTCCGGCCATTTTTTATCCTCTTTGTAGGTATCATGGCGTTTTTCCTGCACTAACCTGTCTCGTCGTCCATATTGGCCTTTATCCATTGCTCATCCTCCCTGTTTATCCAAACCTTGTCTGTTCATTTCTGCCGGAGAACCTTATACCTTATACCTTATACCTTATACCTTATATTATATGACAGCAGAGAGTTCCATGGAAGGTGAAAATGAAACGACCACTGTTTAGCTACCCATCCGGGACCCGGCCTCGATTTTCCAGATAACAGGTATACCATCACTACAAGAGATGTTATCTCTCACAACAGCGCGTATTACTTAAAAGGTAGTCGGCCTGAAGGAAGAAATGTTTTCAGAAATATATTCCTCCGCCTCAGGTTGCTTATTTACGGTGACCAGTTTGCCCACTTTCCCATAGGCAAATACTATCACAGCACTACAGCGTATCGTGATAAGCTATTTGACTTTTTCTTTTAAATAGAGAAGGTTATACACCATAAACTTTGATCTTCATGTACATGCAACGCTGTCACCATGCAGTCAAGTAGCCGTTGATTAACTATTGACTCAGGCTATGCTAAAGACTTGGTAGTGCCTGGATTACCGATCATGACACCATGATTGTACGGCCTCGGTTTTCCGAGGGCATTCAGGGTCTAAACAAGGCAAAAATCAACAAATCCTTTTCAGAATAATTGTCAGCCTGGCCGCCTGATACGATTTCTGGTTGCGTAATCCTTTTGTTGCCAATCAGCTGAAATACTTTTTTGGAGAGAAATATGTGGTTCAGGAAAAAAACCCTTACCCGAATGGCAAAAACCTGCGGCTGAGCCGCGAAAATCGGTCCGACGGTTCTGTCGGACGCGCTTGCAGACCTTAAAGCATCCACGGACAAGAATCTGCTGGTCGGGTTTGAGACCGCGGATGATGCCGCTGTTTACAGGCTCAGTGATGATATCGCCATGGTCAACACCATCGATTTTATCACTCCACCGGTGGATGATCCGTATTGGTTTGGCCAGATTGCCGCTGCCAACTCCATTTCCGATGTCTATTCCATGGGTGGTAAGCCGCTGACAGCACTCAATGTCGTCATGTTTCCGGCCAAGAAACTTGATATGGGCGTGCTGAAGGAAATTCTCCGCGGAGGGAACGACAAGGTGCTGGAAGCAGGGGCCAGTCTTGTCGGCGGTCATTCAGTGGAGGATGACGAGCCCAAGTATGGCCTCTGTGTCAACGGAGTTGTCCATCCGGACAAGATCCTCACCAACGACAACGCCCACCCCGGAGATGCACTCATTCTGACAAAGCCGCTTGGCTCCGGTGTTCTGTTTAACGCGGTGCGTTCAGGGAAGCTCTCTTTTGCCGAAATCGAGCGGGAGGTTCTGCCGTCTCTGGCCGCCTTAAACGGTCCGGCCATCGAGGCAGCTCTCTCTTTTGATGTTCACGCCTGTACTGATATCACGGGATTCGGCATTATCGGTCATGCGCTTGAAATGGCTGCCGGCAGCGGTGTGCAGATTTCTCTTGGGTACAAGGAGTTGCCGTTTTATCCTGCAGCCCTGGACATGTATAAAAAAGGTGAAAATACCGGCAGCAACCGACCCAATCAGCAACTGGTTGAAACACACCTTGATCTTCGGGTATCGCTTACGACTGCTGAAAAAGAGTTGTTGTATGATCCACAGACATCCGGAGGTCTGCTGCTTTCCCTGCCCGCTGAGCAGGCAGAGGAACTTCTGCAGAGGTTGACCGCTTGTGGGGTGAGAGCCTCAGTGAAGATCGGTGAGGTCGGAGAAGGAAAGCCTGTTATTGTTGTCGAGTGATGCTCAATTTCACCATAGCTCTTTATTGGTAACTGATCACAGGGCAGGTAACCATGTGTTATAATTTACCTCGAACCTGTAAGCGGTCACAGGTGCTGCAGATTTGTACAATCGCGACAGACCGCTATAGCCCATCTATGCAGTTTGTCGCGATCGCACGAAGAGGTAAGGGCCTGTGATCGCTTACCTTTATTTCACTGATTCCGCCTTGTATCCGACTCCCTTCCAGGCAAAAATACCACCGGGATAACGAAGAACATTGCTGTAGCCAAGCTTTTTCGCCCACATGGCGCCATTGTGGCTGCGGGTACATTTGACAAATCCGCAGTAGATCACGATGGTCTTGTTTTTATCCGGGCCAAGGAGGGTTGCATAATCTTCTTGACTTTTAGCGTCGGTCTCCTTGCTGTCCCAGGCTTCCATTTCAGGTATCGGAAACAGAAACTGCTTTGCTCCGGGCACGTGTTCTTTCTTATAGCTGGCTTCATAGGGCATGGTGTCAATGATCAACACATCCTTGCCCGAGTCGATCAGCTTTTTCAATTCCTCGGTAGTGATCACGTCATAGCCGCCCCGCATTACCTCCCGGACAAGTTTAACCGCCCCGTTTTCTTTTTCCACTTCTTGCTTGAACTTGTTGCCGAAAGCCATGGCCGAAACAGTCATTGCAAAAACCAGTGTCAATACAACAGGAACCGTGAGCAGCATTTTTTTAAATTGCATTTCTTCCCCTTTTCATATTGATTAACAGGATGGAACCGTTTTCTTACGACCCATCCACCATTGAAACCAGAACAGATAAAGTATCGGCACAAGAAGCCCTATATCTCTGAACAGAGCTCCTCGGAGACCGTGATATGCCTGTTCCGGATCATCTGGACCAAAGCAGCCGCAATCCACATCCAGGCCCAGCTGAATTCCGTAACCCAGTACTCCAATAAAAAACAATAGAAGCACGGCAACAGCGTATAAGCATATACGTATATTCAATAGCAGTCCTGCTGCCGCAATAATTTCTAATGCCGGTAATGCAATTGCAGCCGGCAGGACGAGAAATTCAGGCAATAGACCGTAGCCGCCGATAACCACGGCAAAACTTTTCGGATCAAAGATCTTGGTGATTCCGGCATAGAAAAAAGGCAAGGCAATAATCAGACGAGAAATCCTTGCCGCCCAGGTCGGGACAGCGCCATACTGCTGTACTGCATACGGTTGTCGACACCGGGTCATGTTATGTCGGCTTTCCGGATAGGCTTTTATTTCAAAATTTTCGGCATTCATCTCTCTTCTGTTCATCAGCACATTATTGGATAGCAACTCCTGAGTATCACAGGATATAGCTATATGTCAAATAGGAAATTCCAATGGTTGTGCTGGTTGCTATAGGCCGTTACTGCAAATTGCCTGCACTGAGGTGAGCTGTCTCCTGTTAGCTGACAATTATGTCAGATTAAATTGTGCCTTTTTCTTAAAAATGTTTTTATGAAAGTCCTGAATAAAATTTGAAACGTGCAAAGTAGGAGAAAAAAAGGTGCTCATTGTCATCAAGGTTGCTGCGTTCCTCCTGTGGCTCAACTTTCTTCCACCCCTGGCCAATATGATCTGGGGAAAGCGTTTCAATCACCCCATTGACGGCGGCAGACTGTGGTTTGATAAGCATCCGATATTCGGAGATCATAAAACGATCCGAGGTGTACTGGTCAGCCTGCTGGGAGGCACTGCTGTAGCACCGCTGCTTGGTGTGGACTTCTGGATTGCCGGTGCTGCCGCCCTGTCGGCAATGGCCGGAGATCTGTTGTCCAGCTTCATCAAGCGGAGGCCGAACCTCCCCAGCGGCACGAATGTCGTTGTCTTGGACCAGATCTTCGAATCCCTGTTCCCAATACTCTTTCTGAAGGGATTTCTCTCACTGAGCTGGCTGCAGATCCTGTTCATCCTCCTCTGTTTTATACCTGCTGCCTACCTGGGTTCGGGTTTCTGGAACTTTATCATGTTTCGGACGCCCCTGGAAAATTATCCGCGCGTAATCCGCTCAACGACACGTCTGCGCGAATGGCGGGCCTGCCATACCCCGCTGGCCCGCTGGCAGACCCTGCTCAACCTGAGTAGTTTCCTGGCGGATGAAGTATTCTACTCCTGGTTTTTCAAACTGACCGGTCTCCAGGAAAAAGGATTGCAGAATGCTCGGGCTGTACGGGTGATGGAACACACTTTTAATTTCCCGGACCTGCCCCAATCTTTTGACGGGTTCCGTATCCTGCTGCTCACCGATCTCCACCTGGATGGCCTGCAGGGCTTGACCGAGGAAATTTCAAGGCAGATTCGAGACATGAAGGTGGATCTGTGTCTTTTCGGAGGCGATATCCGTATGAAGACCTACGGTCCCATGGCTCCGTGCCTCCGCCGACTGCGCCGTCTTCTGCCCCATGTGCGGTCACGTCACGGCATCTTTGGTGTGCTGGGCAACCATGACTGCATTGAAATGGCTGTGGATTTGGAAGAGACCGGCCTGATAATGCTCATCAACGACTCCTGGGAAATCAGCAACGGTGGCGAGAGTATATGGGTGGTTGGTGTGGATGATCCGCATTACTACAGAACAGATGACTCCGAACGGGCCTGCCGGGGCATCCCGGGCCAGGGATTCAAGATATTTCTGGCTCATTCCCCGGAGGCATATAAAGCGGCGGCACGTTGCAAATCCCAGCTCTACCTCTGCGGCCACACCCACGGCGGCCAGATCTGTCTGCCGGGCAGAGGGCCGATTCTCACCAACAGCAGAGCGCCCCGCTTTACTGCCGTGGGGCGATGGCAATACAGAGAGATGACAGGCTATACAAGCCGGGGTGCCGGGTCGTCTGGTGTGCCGCTGCGTTTCAATTGCCCGGGCGAAATCTGTCTCATTACCCTGCGCAGGGGAACAGAAACAGAGAAATGATCATGTATTACATTGCAACGTTGGCATTTCATTATTAAATACGTACGTTACAATAACTGTTGACAAATAGGTAGAAAAGGAAAAAGTTACAAATAGATGCCGCAATACATACGATTCGTTCCCAACATTCTGTCGACCGTTCGACTTATTCTGGCCTTCCTGTTCCCCTTTGTGCCGGAACAGCTGTGGATGTGGTTGATTATCGGCAGCGGCGGCAGCGATGTTCTTGATGGCTGGGTTGCCCGGCACTGGCAGGTGCAGAGCCGATCGGGCGCGATACTTGATGCTGTTGCCGATAAGCTCTTTATTCTCATTGCCCTGCTCACGGTTGCCGGTGCCGGTAAATTTTCACTGTGGTGGCTTCCGCTCCTGCTTGCACGCGACCTGCTGGTAGCCTTTACCGCCGTCTATGCAGCCTCCATCAGATCGTGGGAGTCATTTAATGAAATGGACGTCAGGTGGTCGGGCAAGCTGGCCACTGCCGGACAATTCTTCCTGCTGCTGGTGGCCGTTCTTTTTCCTGCAGGGATCCGGTTTGCTCTCTTGCTTGCAATCCTGTTCAGTGTTATTGCTGCCGCTGATTATGGACGGCTCTTTATCCTGGAACTGCGCCGGCGGGCAGAGGAAAAGATGCGCTAATGTCGTCTGCGCTTCCCGTTGCTCCAGAGCGGGTCCTGGCCGAACCGGTCCATCCACCAGTCTTCGGCATCGTAGATATCGCCATCACCCGGAGTCAGGGGAAAACGGTATTCATCGGTGTAGCGCATGAGCAGTTCATAGGCCTCGGTGAGGTGATACATAATATCCGAGCCCTTATCGCTGTCCCCGGCCCTGTCCGGATGATATTTTTTACACATCCGGTGATAAGCCCGCTTCATCTCTCCCAGGGTTGCCCGGTCATCTAACTTGAGCAGTTCCCGGGCCCGGTCAATGGCCTGCCATTCCTTCTTGTTCATATTGAGGTGTCTTTTTTCTTGTTCTTGTTCTTCTTAAAACTCTTTTCCGTACCGTTCAGCAACCGTCCGATGTTCTGGTAATGCTTTATCCAGATCATAGTCACCACATAACCGGCTAAACACAATTTCCAGGATGGTTCTCCAAAAAAATACAGGCCAGGCAGGATAGCGGCCGAGGCCAGCAGGGAACCCAGAGAAACATAACCTGTCAAACCGACAGCGGCAATAAATACAACAAGGCAGATCAGAAGCGCTTTTGGTGCCAGGTAAAGGAAAACCCCCAGACCGGTGGCCACCCCTTTGCCGCCCCTGAAACCGAGATACACCGGGAACATATGGCCGGTGATAGAAGCAGCGCCGCAGAGACCGATCACCAGGTTGCGGCCTGGATCATCGCCGACAAGCAGGCCTGCAGCAAACATGGGCAGATACCCTTTGGCTATATCAAGCAGCAGGGTGCACAAGCCGAGTTTTTTGCCCAGCAGCCGGGAAACATTGGTCGCCCCGATGTTCTTACTCCCCTGTTCACGAATATCAATGCCCCTGCCCCTGGACAGCACCAGGCCAAACGGAATAGCGCCAACCAGGTAGGATGCAACAATTAAGAGGATGTTCTGCGCAGTCATTATCTCCTGTTCAGGTTACATTCACAGGCCTGGCTGACGGCAGTGGCCAGGTTCCTGAAAAAAAGTGCTGCCGCCTTATCATCCGGGTTGCGCTGCTGCTGTTCTTCATACATGGTAAAGAGTCGGGTCAGG
>JAYEKB010000377.1:0-8812 GCA_034660835.1 Thermodesulfobacteriota bacterium | reverse complement strand
TCACCGAAGGCAAGCCGATGCGACCGCACCTGCTTTGTCGCTGCAGGAGCAGGCATAGGCAACTATAGCCTACTCCTGCGCTCAGCGCATCTGCAGCCGCCTCGACTTGTGAAATATGCGGGCTAATCCGTCTGTCGTCGGCCGAGACCTTCAATGGTTACGCTTTTGTTGTCGGCTTCTTCAGCGGATTGAATCTCTCCGAGAAGAAAGACCTTTTCACCCATGGCTGTAAACTGTTGCATTACGTCTTCCAGCTGGTCGTCGTCCACCATGGCGATCAGGCCGATGCCCATGTTGAAGGTACGGTACATTTCCGCTTCCGGAATGTTGCCTTTGTTCTCCAGAAATCCGAAAACAGGCGGAATATCCCAGCTGTTCTTGTGGATAACTGCTTTGCAGTTGGCAGGCAGGACCCTGGGGACGTTGTCGATAAAGCCGCCGCCGGTATTGTGGATCAGGCCGTTAATCTTAAAGTTGCGCAGTACCTTGAGCACACTTTCCACATAAATACGGGTGGGCCTGAGCAGTTCTTCACCAACCGTGCAGCCAAATTCCTCAATCCGGTCATCTACAGTTAAGCCCAGTTCCTCAAAGAAGATTTTTCGTACCAGGGAATAACCGTTTGAGTGCAGGCCGGAGGAAGCGAGACCGATAATTTTGTTGCCCACCCGGATGTCACTACCGTCAATAATATCATTTCGCTCACCGATACCGACCACAAAACCGGCCAGATCGTAATCACCGGGTTGGTAAAGTCCGGGCATCTCAGCAGTCTCGCCGCCGATCAGCGAACATTTGGAGATCTTACAGCCCTCGGCGATTCCTTTGACCACGTCAGTGGCCACATCAAGATCAAGCGAGGAGGATGCAAAATAATCAAGAAAAAAGAGCGGTTTTGCACCACTGACAATTACATCGTTTACACACATGGCCACCAGGTCTATGCCGATGGTATCGTGTTTATTGCACAGTTTAGCAACAGTGACCTTGGTGCCTACACCATCGGTTGAGGCAATGAGTACCGGGTCTTCATAGCCGGCATTGCCGATGGCAAACAGACCGGAAAAACCGCCGATATCATTGATGACGCCACGACTATGGGTATCGGCAACCAGTCCTTTGATTCGGGAAATGAAGGTATTTCCTTTGTCGATGTCGACTCCGGCTTCACTGTATTTTGAAGAGGATATTTTTGTCATTGATTCGGATGTAATAAAAGGTGGAAACAGTTGTTAAATCCCGTAAGGTGGTAAAGCAGCGCAGGCGTCGCAGTTAAAGACTTTGCAACGTAATAATATTACTTTTTTTTTACGACTATTGTCAATATGTTTGTCTGAAGATTGCAACACTTTCCATCATTTGTTAGGTTGGGCCCATGAAAATGCTCATAACCCTGATCGGCCTGGTGCTGATACTTGAAGGACTTCCCTATGTCGCTTCGCCGGAGGCCATGCAGCGCTGGCTTAAACAGCTCGCGGAGATGCGTCCCGATACGTTACGGATTATTGGAGTTTTTGCCATGGCTGCAGGTTTTATTCTCTGTTTTCTTGCGCAGAAAAGCGGCCTGTTTGGCTGAATTATAATACCTCCAAGGTGATTCCATGGAAAAGGCGCCAAAACGCGAAATGATCGGCTTTGAGGGCAAGGTCCTCCTTGATACCCTACGCCGCCTGTACCGTAGAGGGGCAACGGAGAATATCCGTAAACTTATCAGCAAGACCCATCCGGCCGATCTGGCATGGGTTTTTCGTTCTCTCCCTCTGGCTGAACAAAAAGCTATTTTCGAGATCATTGCCCACACAGACCTGGTGGCTGGTTTTTTAAGTGAGCTTGACGAGTCCATCATGGTGGAACTCGTAGAAGACCTGTCTCCGTCGTTTATGGCCGACGTGGTCACCAGCATGGCTTCCGATGATGCCGCCGACCTGCTGGAAGCACTTCCCAATGATATTGCCGCTGACATCCAGAAGCACATGGAGGCGGATGACCGCAACGAGGTCGAGGAGCTGCTCAAATACGATCCTGAGACCGCCGGTGGTATCATGTCGCCGGACTTCATGTACCTGGACGAAGCTCTCACCGTTGAAGAGGCTATCGGCAAGGTTCAAAAACGAAGCGAAGAAAAGGAGATGGTCTTTTATCTCTACATTACCCATGGTGACGGCCAGTTAGCTGGCGTTCTCTCCCTGCGCGAACTGCTCATGCACCCCATGCACCGGCAGTTGAAAAATATCATGAATGCAAGTGTCATCTCGGTAACCACGGATACGGACCAGGAAGAGGTGGCCCATATCGTTTCTCAGTACAATCTGCTTGCCCTGCCGGTTGTGGATGCCACTTTTAAACTGATCGGTATTATTACCGTGGATGATGTTATTGACGTTATCCGGGAAGAGGCCACTGAAGATTTTCTGCAGATGGCCGGTGCAGGTAAGGACAATGAGATCCTGCTCAAACCCCTGCACCAGAAGATCCTGCTGCGGGCGCCCTGGCTTTTTGCTTCCTGGATTGGTGGAGTGGCGGCCATCTTTATTATTAACACCTTTGAATATGAGCTGAAGCAGGTACTTGCCCTGGCCTCCTTTATCCCGATTATTGCCGGCATGGGGGGGAATATCGCCACCCAGTCCAGTACCATTGTGGTCCGTGGCCTGGCCACCGGCCGGGTGAACATGCTCCATTTTTTCCAGATAGTGGGCAAGGAGACCCTGGTAGGTGTCGCCCTGGGAGCCCTGTTCGGTCTGCTGCTTGGCCTGCTGGCTACTTTCCAGTACACAACGCATGTCAATCTTGGTCTTGTTGTCGGAATTTCCGTGTTTGCGGTCATGGCCATGGCTGCAACACTGGGCACCGTCATACCCATGCTGCTTAAACGTTTCAATATTGATGCCGCCATTGCCACTGGTCCTTTCATTACTACTTTCATTGATGTGCTTGGTATCTTATTGTATTTTGTAGTGGCCAAGTATTTTCTCAACATCTGAATCATGCGTTTATTACGTTCAGCTGCAGGTGGCATACACCCGGTCCTGTTGCTGGCGATTATCGCCGCTTTTCTTTACCTTCTGTTTCAGAGTTTCCAGCCCGGCCTGTTTGATCCTAATGCCCAGCCCCGCGCAGTCATTGCCCGTGGTGATCTTGCAACGGATGAGTTAAATACTGTTGATGTGTTTAACAGCGCCTCACCGTCTGTGGTGTATATCACCTCAATTTCAGTGCAACGAAATTTGTTCAGTCTGAACGTGTATGAGATCCCCAAAGGTACAGGCTCAGGATTTATCTGGGATAAACAGGGTCGTATCGTCACCAATTACCATGTGATTTCCGATGCAAACCGCATCGAGGTCACCCTGGCCGACCATACTACATGGAAGGCGGTGCTGGTAGGTGCTGCACCGGATCGGGATATAGCGGTTCTGCAGATTTCAGCACCTGCCGCTAAACTGTTTCCTATCCTGGTTGGCGAGTCGGATGATCTGCAGGTGGGACAGAAGGTGTTTGCCATCGGCAATCCCTTTGGTCTGGACCAGACTTTGACTACCGGCATAGTCAGTGCCCTGGGCCGGGAGATCACAGCGGTGACGGGGCGAACCATCCACGATGTCATTCAGACCGATGCGGCCATCAATCCCGGTAATTCCGGTGGGCCGCTGCTGGACAGTGCCGGTCGTTTGATCGGCGTCAATACGGCCATCTACAGCCCGTCAGGTGGAAGTTCCGGTATCGGCTTTGCAGTACCGGTTGGTGAGGTCAACCGGGTGGTGCCCCAGGTTATCCGTCACGGAAAAATGTTCCGTCCCGGTCTCGGCATCAGCCTGGCCAACCAGCGGCTAAGCCGCGATCTCAATTTAGATGGTGTGTTGGTCCTGGGCGTAGAGCCCGGCTCCACAGCCGACAAAGCCGGTATTCGTGGAACAAAGCAGGTAAGGGGAGGGCTGATTCTCGGCGATGTAATTCTGGCAGTTAACGGCAAGTCAATCGAAGATTATAATACACTCCGTGACGAAATCGAACGCTACCAGGTAGGCGAATCCATTACCTTGACCCTGCTGCGCGACAACGGCCGCATGGATGTACCGGTAACTCTTGAGGCCATGTAAAACGAAGTAAAGCCTGACGACCTGGTGAGAAATAAGAATTCGTCATGCCGGATTTGATCCGGAGATCCCTTCATTATTTCCTCCCTTTCATCCTTGAGCTGAGGATCTCTTTAATGTGTGCAGCTGCATTGCCGTCGCCGTAAGGGTTTGGCCTATCGGCCATTTGTTCGTAGAAATCCTGGTCAGCAAGCAACCGCTTGGTTTCCGTGATTATTCGTTGTTTGTCTGTTCCCACCAGGAGAACCGTGCCGGCGTCAACAGCTTCAGGACGTTCTGTTGTCTCCCGCATTACCAGAACCGGTTTGCCGAAAGTTGGTGCTTCTTCCTGTATGCCGCCGGAATCGGTTAAAATGAGACGGGCACAATCCATGGCATGGACAAACGGTTCATAATCAAGCGGGGCTATGAGGTGCACGTTTTCTTTTTTTCCCAAAATAGAATAAACGGGCTGCTGTACATTGGGATTTAAGTGTACCGGGTAGATAAAGTGGATCTCCGGATGTTGTGCAGCCAACGTGCTAATCGCCTCACAGATATCCTGAAATCCCCTGCCGAAATTTTCTCGCCGGTGGCCGGTGATAAGTACATACGGTTTGCCTTCTCGTATTACTTCCTCTGCATTGCCGAATACCCCGGGCCAATCCTTTTTCTTCGCCACCCTGTCCCGGACCCATAGCAGGGCATCAATTACCGTATTGCCGGTTACATGAATTGTATCCTCTGCGATACCCTCAGCCAGCAGGTTTTGGCGTGATTGTTCTGTGGGAGCAAAGTGAAGTGTTGCAACCCTTGAGGTCATGGCCCGGTTCGCCTCTTCCGGAAAAGGGGAGTATATGTTACCGGTGCGCAAGCCCGCCTCAATATGAGCCACTGGTATCTGCAGATAAAAGGCTGCCAGGCTGCCGGCAAAACAGGTTGTCGTATCTCCCTGTACTAAAACAAGATCAGGCTCTTCAGCACGCAGTACCTCCCGCAGCCCAAGCAGAACCCGGCTGGTAACATCAAACAGGTCTTGATTATCCTGCATGATATCCAGATCATAATCCGGAGTAATTGCAAAAAGATCAAGCACCTGGTCCAGCATCTGCCGGTGCTGTGCCGTAACGCAGACTTTTACTTCAAAAGCCGGATCTCCGGCCAGTGCCTGCACCACCGGGGCTACCTTAATTGCTTCAGGTCGGGTGCCGAAAATGGAAAGAATCTTCATCATCAGATGTAGAGAAAAATAAGTGCATTCATGGCCTGATTCTGCGTTGCCGGAGCCACATTGCCTCAATCGCAAGATGAGTCAGATATGCCTCAATCTTATTTTCACTTTCAATAAAAAGCTCTGCACGATCTTTCATCTTATGAAAGAGAATAAAGCGCCTGATCCAGTCACAATTATGTAACAGCCCCTTACCTCCTTCCTGTTTGTTATCAGAGTTAACTCTGCTCAGCACCGTGCGCAGATTTGACTGCAGCTCGGTCAATGCTGCCGTCGTCTTTCAGGGGCATGGCATCAATAAATTCAACATACTGTGGCCTTTTATAACGCGCGATGTGGTCGCCCACAAAATCAATGAGTTCTTTTGCCGTGAGCGTCTGCCCGCTTTTCAGTGTACAGACAGCTTTAATTCCCTCTTTCCATTTGGGATCAGGAACACCGAAAACCACTACTGAAGTTACTGCGGGATGCTCCAAAATTACCTTTTCCACTTCAGCCGGATAGACATTTTCGCCGCCCGGTTTGATAAGCTCTTTTTCAGCTTTTCGACCGGCATACCAAAGGAAACCGTCAGCATCAAAACGCCCTAAATCACCGGTATGATGCCAGCCGTTCCGAAAAGTGTAAGCATTGTCTTTGTCAAGCCCCCAGTAGCCTTTAAAAACCATAGGCCCCTGCATGGCAATCTCTCCGACTTCGCCAACAGCCACAGGCTTATCATTTTTATCAAGCAGCCTTACCTTTCCCATGGGAATAACCTGCCCGGCAGCACCGGGTCTGTCATTGTAAGGCCCCATAGTTGCAAGGCAGGAAGTTTCAGTCTGACCGTACATGGAGTAAAATGTTCCGCCACTGACCTTCTGGTAGCGTTCAATTGTTTCGGGTGTATCCAGCCCCACCACGGCCCTGAGTGAACTGATATCAGCCCCGCTTTTTTCCTGCTCATCCAAAATATTGCCCAGAATTGGTGAAAAATCAAAAAAGAAAGATGCCTTTTTGTTGGCAATATAGTCCACTGCCTGTTTCGGGTCAAATTTACTCATATTGATATTCAAAGCACCAGCATGAAATCCACTGCAAGCCGTGAATAAACCACCCACATGGAACAGAGGCAGAAAATTAAGATGGACATCCTGAGGCGTGAGGCCGAAATAGTGTTGAAACTGCATGTTGGCACAAATCAGATTGTTATGGCTGATTAAAGCACCTCGCGGACGCCCGGCAACGGCTGCCGTGTGAATAATCACAAAACCGTCGTCATTCCCAACTTCCACGGGAGTGAGCGCTCCGTTGTTTTCCATAAGATTGACTATTTGGTCAAAGCCGCCTTCATCCTCCTTGAGATTGAAATACGACGTAACCGAGGACAGTTTTTCTTTAAGCCCTTCCACTGTTTTCTGAAATATCTGATCTGCGAAAACGATTTTCGGGGTGCAGTCGTTTAGATTAAATGCTACTTCGTCAGCAGAGAGCCGCCAGTTGACAGGAAGCATAATTGCACCGACTGCGGCAGCAGCACCATACAGCAGAAAAAATTCAAGACTGTTTTTGCCTACAATGCCAATGCGGTCGCCTTTTTGGATGCCTTTTTGCTGAAGTCCGCAAGCCAGCCGGTCTACGTTGGTTTTCAATTCGGAAAAATTTAAATACTGCTTTGTATCCACTTCGTACCATGCCGGCCGGCTGGCATAGGACTCAGCGTTGCGGCTTATGAGATCATAAAAAGTAAAATCATAAAGACCCATAACTACTCCTTTAATATAATGAGTTATCTATTTCAGTTCATAGACCTGGTGCAGTTCCGGCATCTCCACCCGGGTATTTTCCAGCAAACCACTCAAGGTTTGCATGGCTTTTTCTTCACCGTGGACCAGGAAAGTGAGTTCCGGGTTGCCGGTTCGGGAATGCCAGTGCAGCAGGTCTTCCTGGTCACCATGGGCGGAAAAACCACCGATGGTGTAGATTTGGGCGCGCACATCTATCTCTTTGCCGAAAATACGGACCGGGTCCTGACCGTCAATGATACGGCGGGCCAGGGTGCCGTTGGCAGCATAACCGACAAAGACCACGGACGCTTCCCTGCGCCAGAGGTTATGTTTGAGATGATGGCGGATGCGGCCGCCGGTGGCCATGCCTGAACCGGCGATAATTACCGCTCCTTTGACCTGTTTCAGGGCTATTGACTGGGCCGTCTCCCGAGAATAATGGAGGCCGGGCAGTTCAAAAGGATCATTGCCGCTTTTAAAGATCTGCCAGGCTTCTTCATCAAAGCATTCCGGGTGCCGCTGGAAGATTTCAGTTGCTGAAATTGCCATGGGCGAATCAAGAAAAACCTGCACGTTTTCCTTAACCATTCCCTGTTCAATGCCTTCACGCAGATAGTAGAGAATTTCCTGGGTCCGTTCCAGGGCAAAACTGGGGATGAGTACATTGCCTCCCCGTTTCAGGGTGACCTCAATAGCCTCGTACAACTCGTGGATGGACGGGCCAAGCTGTTTGTGGAGACGATCGCCGTAAGTGGATTCCATGACCACGATATCAGCATCCGGCGGCACTGCCGGATCACGCAGAATGGCACGACCGGAGTAGCCCAGGTCGCCCGAGTACAGTATTTTTTTATTGCAGCTGTTTTCACTGAGTTCCAGCAGGATGGAGGCCGCACCCAGGATATGACCGGCATCATAAAAGGTGGCCTTCATGTCCGGTCCCAGGTCGCAGGTATGGTTGAACGCCGTGATATCGTGAAAATAATCCAGGCAGGTCAGGGCATCCAAGGTGGTGTACAGGGGGGTTGCATTTTCTGTTTTGCCGTTTTTGCGCAGCTTCCTGTTTTTATACTTCGCGTCTTCTTCCTGGATCCCTGCCGAATCCAGCATCACCAGGCGGGCCAGTTCGCGGGTAGCGGCAGTAGTGACAATTTTTCCTCTGAATCCTTTTTTTACCAGCAAAGGGATACGGCCGCAGTGATCGAGATGACCATGCGTAAGCAGCAGGACATCAACGGAAGCCGGATCAAAGCCAAAATCCTGTCGATTCTCTTCATCCATCTCCCGGCCGCCCTGGTACATACCGCAGTCAATGAGGATGGTTTTATCCTGGCAGCGGACAAGGTGACAGGAGCCGGTTACATTACGGTCAGCGCCGTGGAATTCCAGTTTCATGGTGTCTCCTCCCGGGGGATGTTTACAGTTTACGGTTTACGGTTACCGATAAAAAAAGGTAACTATTTGTATAGTCGTAGTTTTTTCACACAAAAAGGGCTATGGTCAATTTTCAGTAATTGGAGTTATCAAGTCACTTGTGATAACCTTAATGCGTATGACGTACGAATGAAACTTTAAATCCAATGTGTTTAACTTTGGAGAAAGCAGAAGTTTTGGCTTAGGGCCTGTTAAGAAATAAGTGTCACACCTATGCATCTCTGCTTCAGGTCATATTTGTACGATTTTCAATTACAAAATCCTCAACGTAGCCATGCTACGCCTCCGGTTTTGTGCAATCAAAT
>JAYEKB010000376.1:0-8839 GCA_034660835.1 Thermodesulfobacteriota bacterium | reverse complement strand
CCGTCACCCTGATGAACAATGGCCAATTTTTTTATGCCCTTGCCCTCAAACAGGCCCACAGCGGTGTTGACCTGGTCAAAACCGGTGGAGTTGATCTGGAATGAAGTACCCGGATTGGCGTCAATGAGCTTGGTAGAGTTGGCCGCGGCAATAACAAAGGGGGTGCCTGCATCGCCATAGATCTTCAGGGTGGGCAGAGTGGCGCCGGAGCAGTATCCGCCGACAACACCTACTACATCACTGGAAACCAGCTTGGAGGCTGCAGCGGTTGCCATCTGGGGATCACAGCCGTCATCACCGGTGATGGTGACAACATTCATACCCAGCACACCGCCTGCCTTGTTGATCTCATCCACTGCCAGCTTGATGGAATTTTCCATGTCTTTGCCCGCTGTGGCCTCAGAACCGGTGGTGGGTACCATTATACCGATCTTCAGGTCGGCAGCATTTGCCTGACTCAACATCAGCAGACCTGCCAGGGCGCTGCCAAGCACTACACTTATTTTTGTTGCTTTCACTGTTGCTCCTCCATGTGTTGGGGTGACACGTTCTCACAAACGTGATTTTCAAATTACAGATCATCTAACCCGATTTCACTACATATAAAAAATACATTCTCAATCAAGCAGATTTTCCAGCCAAGGTAAAGACGAATCGACAACTCCCTTACAAAAACAACCCATACATGAATTTTATTTTACAGAGTCGGACATGACCACTAAGATGCAATAAATATATCCCGATTTATCTTACAGGAAAAAGGGAGGATAGCATGCAGACAAATGTTGAAAGCGACATAATCACACAGGCAACCCAATTAGCCAGATCATGGCAGACCCTTGCCAATGATTTGTTGACCAGCGAGGAGAAGAAGATCCAGCAGCAGATGACCCGCCTGTTGTCCAATCCTGCGGACAAGATCCTGCTGACAAAAATCATTGACCAGAGTTTTCGCCCCCATGATCCGGAAAGGGTGGCTGACCAGATTGACAATCTGCTGGAAGAGTACGGGATGCCGGATTTTTTCGGAGACTTTGAGAAACTGTTCATCCAGATGTTTGTAGGACTGGGAAAACACTTCCCCTCCTTTGCCGTGCCGAAAATGATCGAACAGATGCGGGAAAGCAGCAGTCGGGCTATCATTCCCGGTGAAGCAAAGGCGTTGCGTGCCCATCTCCATCGTCGCCGTAAACAGAACATCCGTATGAATATCAACCATCTCGGCGAGGCGGTCCTGGGAGAGGACGAGGCGGCCAAGCGTATGGAGAGCTACCTCCGGGACATGGAAGACCCGGACATCGAGTATATTTCTATCAAGATCTCCACCCTCTATTCCCAAATCAGCTCCCTGGCCTTTGATCAGACCGTTGCCAGCCTGAGTGAGCGGTTGACCAGGATCTACCGGGCGGCACTGGCTAATTACTTTACCCGGAATGACGGTACCAAAGTGCATAAATTTGTAAACCTGGATATGGAGGAATACCGGGATCTTACAATCACCTTCCAGGCCTTTATCACAACCCTGGAACAGGAGGAATTTCACGATCTCTCAGCCGGAATAGTACTGCAGGCTTACCTGCCCGACTCCTATCCCATGCAGCAGAAGCTGACGGACTGGGCACGACAGCGGGTACAGAACGGCGGCGCCCCCATTAAGCTGCGCATTGTCAAAGGCGCCAACATGGAGATGGAAAAGCTTGAATCCGTGCTCTTTAACTGGCCCCTTGCTCCCTATGATAACAAGCTGGAAGTGGACGCCAACTACAAACGGATGGTCCGCTACGGCATGCAACCGGGGAACATCAAAGCAGTTAACTTAGGAATAGCCTCGCATAATCTCTTTGAGCTTGCCTATGCAGCGACCTTGGCTGAAAAAAATGGAGTTGCGAATTTCTTTTACTTTGAAATGCTTGAAGGGATGGCAGATCACGTGCGCAGAGCCCTGCAGGAACTCTCCGGAGATGTACTCCTCTATGCACCGGTGGCGACAAAAGACGAGTTTATCAACGCCATTGCCTACCTGATCCGCAGGCTGGATGAGAATACGGCCAAAGAAAATTTCCTGCGCTATGCACCGGGCCTGCAGGTGGATTCCAGTGACTGGAGTTTTCTGGAAGAGAGCTTTGTCGCCTCCTGTCACTTCATGGACCAGGCTGGTACAGGTCCAAAGCGCAGTCAGGACAGAAACACTGAAATCTTTGCCGCAGAGATATCAAGCCTGCACCAAAACAGTTTCACCAATGAACCGGATACTGACTGGTCCCTTGCCGCCAACAGGCATTGGGCAGAAGGAATCCGCAGCAGGTGGATGAAATCCACTGCTGATGCACCAACCCGGATCCCTGTTGTGGTGGCTGGTCAGAAACTTTTTGATGATCGGCAGACGCAAAAATCCCTGGATCCAAACCAATCTCCGGATCAAGTCTGTGTTGCCCGTTTTGTCCTGGCGGGCGGGGAGGATATTGATGCTGCCGTCCGTACCGCCCGCCGGGACCCGGACGGCTGGCGGCAAAAAACAGCAAAACAGCGCCATGAAGTCCTTGCCCGGGTGGCCATGGAACTGCGAAAAAAACGAGGGGACTTCCTTGGAGCTGCGGCAGCTGAGACCGGCAAGGTATTCACGGAAACAGATGTTGAAGTCTCGGAAGCAGTTGACTTTGCAGAATTTTATCCATTTTCCGTTCACCAGTTTGATGCTATTGAAAACGTCAACGCAAAAGGGAAAGGCGTGGGGCTGGTCATCTCTCCCTGGAATTTCCCGGTGGCCATTCCCTGCGGCGGGCTGGTGGCTGCACTGGCCGCAGGCAACACTGTTATCTTCAAACCGTCATCCGATGCCGTGCTGGTGGCCTGGCAAATCTGCCAATGCTTCTGGGAAGGGGGTATTTCAAAAAACACACTCCAGTTTCTGCCCTGCTCCGGTGCCCAAGTCGGTCCTCAACTGACCGTTCATCCGGGGATTGATTTTATCATCCTCACCGGCGGCACCGATACCGGTCTTTCCATTCTGAAACAGACCCCGGGTATCTACCTGGCAGCAGAAACAGGCGGCAAGAATGCTACCATTGTCACAGATATGGCAGACCGGGATCAGGCCATCAAAAATGTTATCTATTCAGCCTTTGGCAACTGCGGCCAGAAATGCAGCGCTACTTCCCTGCTCATCCTGGAAAAAACAGTCTACGATGATCCCCATTTTCGACAGCAGCTGGTTGACGCTGTTCAGAGCATGCATGTGGGGTCTGCCTGGGATTTTGCAAATAAGCTTGGCACCTTGATCAAACCGCCGGTAGCGGATCTACAGCGCGGGTTAAATGACCTTGAGATCGGTGAAGAATGGGCTCTGCAGCCAATAATGCTGGACAACAATCCACAAATCTGGTCACCCGGCATCAAGTATGGGGTTCGACCCGATAGTTATACCCACATGACCGAATTTTTCGGACCGGTCCTTGGGGTCATGCGGGCCGATGATCTCGATCACGCAATTGACCTGGTCAACCAGACCGGCTATGGCTTGACCAGCGGCATTGAAAGCCTGGACAAGCGGGAACAGAAAAAATGGCAGGATAAAATCTTTGCCGGCAACCTGTACATTAATCGAGGGACTACCGGTGCCGTCACCCTGCGCCAGCCCTTTGGCGGCATGGGTAAATCAGCCCTTGGCCCCGGCATTAAGGCGGGCAGCCCGGATTATGTCAGCCAGTTCATGGAGTTTGAGGAACACGGCTACCCGCAGACAGGGGTCATCAATCAGGAAACAGATCTCCTGTGGCTGGCTAACGATTGGGAGGTCATGCTGCGCTGGGGAGCATTCGACACCCACAGTGAGGATATTTCTAAAACTATTTTTGCTATCAGGAGTTATATCTTTCAGATGGAACAGAAATTTGGCCGAAAAGAAGACTACTTTCATCTTCGCGGCCAGGATAATTTCCTCCAGTATCTGCCGATAAAAAATATGGTTATCCGGCTGCACCCTGATGATACACTGTTTGAGACTCTGGCCAGAATTGCCGCTGCCAGAGTCACGAAGTGCGATCCTGTTGTCAGCCTGCCGGAAGACTTGAACAATGAAGTCATCGATTTTCTTAAAGGGAGATACGGTAAAGCCTTGCTGAAAAATGTCGCGGTTGTCATCCAGAACGACAAACAACTACAGATGAGTTTACTGGATATCGGGCGTATTCGTTATGCAAACCCAAATCGGGTTCCAGGGGAAGTTATCCTGGCTGCCGTACGGATCGGTTTTTATATTTCCAGAACCCCGGTCTACATGGAGGGACGTCTTGAACTGCTACAATACTTCAGGCAACAGTCGATCTGTAATAATTACCACCGATACGGTAACCTTGGTGAGCGTGGTGAGGTTGAATAACTACGCTGGCCAGTATTCCTCGATTACAGTGAACGTTGTCACACCAGAACCGCCTCTACTGGATTTATCCGAAATCTGCAGGTAATAGCTGGGCAGTGATTTCCTATTCCTTGATACAGAAACCGCAGGCCTGATGAAAGGGCCGATATCGTGGAGCTGTCCCTGTTGTTTCAATGAGTTGAATCGACCCATAACACAAAGGATTCCTGCGCAATGAAAGTATATTTTCACCCAGATTTCTATGATGAATATTCCTTTGATCACGCCGCCGAGACGAGCAGGATGGAGGTAATTGTAGAAGCCATTATACCTTTTGCAGAGATCATTCCCTGTGCGGCCGCCTCTGAAGATGATCTCCTCGCTGCTCATGCAAAGGCACATATTGAGCAGGTCCGGCGCTTAGCCCGCATATTTCATGAACACTTTGTTTAAGGCATCATAACATGCGGATTTTTTGGTGATAATTTCAATCCTATCTCTTTTTAGAAATTTGCAAAGTGTTCACCGAAGGCAAGCCGATGCGGCCGCACCTGCTTTGTCGCTACCTGAATAATCATAGGCAACTATAGCTTACTCAGGTGCTCAGCGCATCTGCAGCCACCTCGACTTGTGAAATATGCGGGTTAGGCCTTTACGAAATCGCAGCCCTGGCGGCAGGTGGAGCAATCCAAGCGGCCCAGGCCGGAATGGAGGAACCGAGTTTCGGTTTAATCCGGCCGCCGGGACATCATGCATCGGCCAACAGTTGCTGGGGCTACTGCTATTTTAACAACATGGCTGTCTCCCTCTTTCACCTTCGTGCAAAGCACAATATAGAGCGAGCCTTCATCCTCGACTTCGATCTTCACTACGGAGACGGTAACGTCAATATTTTAGGAAAAGAACCCTGGGTAGAGATTCTTAACCCAAAATCTCACGAACGTGAAACCTATCTGCAAGAGGTTAACGATGCCCTTGAGGACACCCAGGCTGATGTTATTGCGGTCTCAGCCGGTTTTGACCACCATGTAAACGACTGGGGCGGTGTGCTTTATACCGAAGATTATAAGACTATGGGGGAGAGGGTTCGCGAAACTGCACTGCGTAATGGGGGTGGTTGTTATGGACTGTTGGAAGGGGGATACAATCACAAGGTCCTCGGCAATAACGTTCTCGCTTTTCTCGAAGGTCTTCAAGGAAGTTCATAACTTCCTTGTGATTACAAATGTTGTTATTGAGTTAAAAGGCTACATGAAATCGTCAGGCTTTTTGACTTGAACTTTAATCGCCCAATCTCAAGCCGGACCTCGGATCCTATTTTTGACATCAGAAAACAGGTTTATGATCAAAAAAGTGGGTTGTTTCAAGCTTTCGATAGGTAAAAGTCTCGGCCCTGGCAATAAAGGAGCTGGTAATAGCCCCATCAGGAGTAAAGCGAACACCTTCCAGGAATTCACCGTCGGTGATTCCTGTAGCAGCAAAGGCAACTTCTCTTGATCTTACCAAATCCTGGACCCTGAAGATTTTATCAAAATCCGTTATGCCATGCTCCAGCGCTGCATCTCGCTCCTGGTCACTATTACAGGTGATTTTCCCTTCAAAATATCCACCAAGGCAACGGATTGCCGCCGCTACCAGCACCCCTTCCGGAGCATATCCATACCCCATATATATATCGGCTTTTTCACCTGTAACAGCTGCCAGGCAGCCTGATATCTCACCATCTTCAATGAGTTTTATCCGAGCTCCACAACTCCTCACTTCTTTGATTAACTCCTGCTGCCTGCGCTGATTGAGGATGCAGACAGTAACGTTTTCAGTATATTTTCCCAGCGCTCTGGCTACCCTCTTGACATTAACCCTGGGAGGCTTGTTTATATCAATCACCGGTCCTGCCTCCTTGCCCACAACAAGTTTATACATATTCAGATTGGGAACAGAAAGGATTGTACCTTCTCGGGCAATAACAGTATAGGAAGTGGCGTTGTTTCTGCCCTCTGCCGCTGCATGATGTCCTTCCAGGGCAACGGCCATGATGTCCATTTTCGCTCCCCCCTGACCAATTCTTTTCGGAACCTGGAACGTATCTTTTCTGTTGATGAAACGATCATTGATAACCTTGCCGTCAATGTGCAACCGGTTCAGTGTCTTGACAATCGCAACCCGCGTACTGTTGAGGATGTCATCACAATCACCAAGACCCTGCAGCCGGGCGGCGATTAGTGCCGCAATCTCGGTTGCCCTCACAATTTCCATACCGTAGTTTATATCCACTCTCTATCCTTTACACGGCTTACAATTTTTCTTTATATCAAATCAATCAGCTATCAGTTACTTTTCTCAGCTTTCAGCACCCAAACTGCGAATCTGTTCCAAGAGTTCATCTCTTTTCTTCTTGAGCATTTGGCCTTCAGCAGTGTCCTTTATTTTCATTGGCTGACGGAATTCATCGATGAGCTCTATATCCAGTGGGGTTGATTCCAGTCTGCTTTCCGCCTTTTTTATTTCATCGGGAGTGGGAAGAATTATTCCATAGAGTTGATGAGGCGTATGGACGAGGGAATGACCACGATTATAATATGCAGCCGCGAACCCTCCGTCCACATTGATGGCTACACCATCTGCACTGGCCATCTGCTTTCCTTTGAGATAGTCAACCGGGGTATGACCGAAAATAACACGCTTAACGCCGAATTCCTTTTTTAATTTCTTTTTGAACGCATCGGTCTGCAGGTTTTGATTCCAGTAGAGAGTTTTTTCCTTGTGAGTCTTCTTATCTGTCAGGAAATATCGTTCAAAGGTCTTCATGGCATGTTTGCCAAAAAAAGGGGACTTGGGACCGCACCAGAGATAGAAAAAAAGAGCCTGATCTTTTTTGTTCTGTTTTTTTCCTTCCAGATAATTCCTGCCTGCCCGTATTATGGTCTCCTGGATAAACTCAAGGAGTTCTTTTCCTTTTTTTCCGAGAAATTCCTGAAACTCGCCATCTTCGGTGGAAGGCACCAGGGCGTGAATGTTAAGCGAGTTGTTATGGATATTATATGTTTTGCCGGAAATAAAAAAGAATCTCAGGAGTCTTTTGAATTTTTTGTTGTTGATAAACTGCTGTTCAAGATCATCGATAATATTTTTTTCCTCTGCAGTCAGACTGGCCGGGTCATCCAGGTCAACTGTTGGAAAATGTGTATCATTTAATCCTGCCGTATCACCAGTTTTTAACATTTCTGCCAGTCTGTCCAGCCACAGTCTGGATTCCAGCTCATATTCCGGAAAGTCCCTTATCGTCTGTTCTTCGAGTTTAAACTGGATAACGGCCAGGGCCTTTTCCATACTTCTTCCCTTATTGGTCCTGGCTTTAAAGTTACCGGTAGCCTTTTCCGGTGTATATGTTTTTTCTGCAAACTCTGCCAGTTTTGTTGCATCAAAGTTCAGTCTTTCCATAAGTTCAAAGTGATCATAGCGGCAGGTTATGCGTATTGCCTCGGCGATAAGTGAACGATTGCCGGCAGCAGCTCCCATCCAGAGAATATCATGGTTGCCGAAAACATATTCCACAAGGTTTCGATAAGCAGGTGAGGATAATATCCTGATGATTTTATCGGGTTGGGGTCCACGGTCAAAGACATCACCCAAGACCTGGATGCGATCCAGCAAGGCCTGTCTGATTGCCAAAGAGAGATGGGCGATCAGTCGGTCTGCGATTATCTCCTCTTCAAAAATCGGATCAGGAACGGGAAGACCGGAGAGCAGCCGGTTGATTGTATCTCGAAACTCAGAAGAGAATATCTCTTCAATACGATAGCCAATATTGGTCAGTTTGTACTTGAGGACCTGTACCAGGCAAAAAATTACATCCTGCCTGTCCATACGAATAAGATCATCCCTGAAATAATATTGCTTTCTGATGATTCGAACAAGATACTGGATTTTTTCAGAACTAAAGGTTTTTGGCAGTGCCTCCCGACATGTCTGATACTGCATGCCGAATCGTCCCCTGAGAATAGCCTTGAAGCGATCGCCCTCACCGTGCAGATCAGTTATCCACAGTGTTGTCGGAATGTTAGAGTTAAGCATATTTTCAATGTCCAAAAGCTCACGGGCTAACTTGTCAATTTTTCGTACCTGAACACGTTGACCTGTTCCACGCTTTAAGACACTGACCTCAGGATTAATGTTTTTCATCATACAAACTCCAGACACTGCGGAAATTATCTAATTCAATCAAGGATTAATCATTATGATCTGTAATGAGGTTAATATTTTTATAGTGATATGGTGTCCACACTCTAACCCGTATATTTCATGAACACTTTGCTCATTTTAAGATAACCTCTGTAAATCATATGATAAAGTTACGCACTATGCCCTACTTTAAATTTGCAAAGTGTTCACCGAAGGCAAGCCGATGCGACCGCACCTGCTTTGTCGCTGCAGGAGCAGGCATAGGCAACTATAGCCTACTCCTGCGCTCAGCGCATCTGC